>JAAXUM010000327.1 GCA_013336025.1 Chlorobiaceae bacterium | reverse complement strand
TTCACACGGGTACCGATTCCACCACCCTGGTAGGTGTTTGATCCTCTGATCTGAACGGTCGATGCGCTGTAGCCGCTCGAACGACTGACGTTGACGCCTGGAACATTGTCAATAACCTGATCAAGGGAGGGGCAGTTCCCCTGGCGGATGCCCTCTTTGTTGATGACGCACGTGGTAACCGGCACATCAAGGCGATCCTGCTTGTAGAGCGCAGCTCCGACAATGACTTCCGATGCCATAACGGTGGTCTGGCCGAGCGAGAAGTTTGCTACTGCGGTCTGTCCTGCACCGACGGTGACAACCTGGCTTGCAGGTGCGTAGCCGACGATCGAAACGGAGATTTTCTGTTGTTTTGCCGGTACGGCTCTGATGGTGAAGTTGCCGTTGAGGTCGGTTGCCGAGCCGAGAGTTGTGCCGGCAATAACGACTGATGCGCCAACTACTCCTTCACCGTCTGTCTTGTCGGTAATTTTGCCCTTGACGATACCGGTGTCTGCCGCAAACGATGCGACTGGCAACAGCAGCGTCAGCATGCATAATACCGAAAGGACAAAACGAACAAGGGAACCCGCTTGTACATGTTTTGCTTTCATGTTGTTTGTTATTGTGTGGTTGCAATGATTGCTGAAAAAAAGAACACCGTAAAAAAAGTACAGGATCAAGAGTTCATCGGGATCATGGCTTCATAACAATAATAGGGCATCTGAAAAATCATTTTTTTCCAGAAATACCAACACTGCTGGAAAATCGGTAATGATGCCAGCAACAGTACACATACTCAAACAATCGCGCAGTACATAAAATCATTTGAATCTATAAAAAAAAATATAAAAAATACAATTTTCTGTCTCTCTCTTTCTCACGGGGTTTTCCGGAGGAACAGGAGGTAATGAGTTGAATATAAAGGAAATCGCATGGTTCAGACTCAGTCGAAACGGTAAGAATACTGTTTTCGGGATGGTGGGATGTTCAGATGATGCTGTGAATCTGTATATAGATTTTGTATACACGAGGAGAGTCAAACTTTTTTCACCCTGAATCCCGACACTGACGGGATTCAGGGTGAGGCGTTCAGATGACGCCAAGCTCTTTGCCAATGGTGCAGAACTCGGTGATGACCTTGTCGAGATGCTCCCGTTCATGGGTTGCCATAAAGCTGGTACGAAGGGCTTCGTGGCCGGGCATCACTCCGGGCCGGATGAAGGCATTGACATACACTCCGGCATCAAAGAGCTTTTTCCAGAAGACGAGGGTTTTTATCTGGTCGCTGATAAGGACAGTGACAATTGCTGTTCGGGACGGCATGAGTGTAAATCCGGCTTTCAGAAGACCCTGACGGACGTAATCCGTATTGGTAATAAGTTTTTCAGTAAGTTGGGGTTCGGTACGAAGGATTTCCAGTGTTGCGAGCACGGCGGCAACGCTTGCCGGAGTAGGTGATGCGCTGAAAATCAGCGAGGATGCATTGTGCTTGATATAGTCAATCACGGTATCTTCGCCAACCACATAGCCTCCAAGAGAGCCGAAGGTTTTTGAGAAGGTTCCCATGATAAGGTCAACCTCGTCAACCAGACCGAACTCTGACGGGGTACCCCGTCCTCCCTTGCCGATGACCCCCACAGCATGAGCGTCGTCGATAAGCGTTCTTGCATTATATTTTTTAGCAAGAGCGACCAGTTCGGGAAGATCAACAATTTCACCCGATACGGAAAAAACGCCGTCGGAAACAATCAGTCGTCCTGCTGATTCGGGAATTTTCTGAAGTACACGCTCCAGATCTTCCATGTTGTTGTGGTTGTATCGAACAAGGTTTGCACCTGCTCCCTGTGCCATGATCGAAGCGGCGACAAGACTTGCATGATTGTCGCGGTCCGAGACGATGTACTCTCCCCGCTGCACAACGGTGGGAATAATTCCCTGACCTGTCTGGTATCCGGTACTGAAGAGAAGGCAGCGTTCTTTTTCAAAGTAATCGGCAAGTTTTTCCTCAAGCTCGATGTGAAGATTGACGGTGCCGGTCATGTAGCGGGATCCGGAGCAGCTTGTACCGTATTTGTTTATTGCGTTTATCGATGCCTGTTTAACCCGGGGATCGGCCGTGAGGCCCAGATAGTTGTTGGAGCCTGCCATAACAAGCTGTCGCCCGGCAAAGGATACTACCGGCCCCTCTGTTTCGTCAATAGGATGAAAAAAAGGATATAATCCCTGTGCTTTTACCTCATCAGCAAGGGTGAAATCAAAGCATTTTTTAAAAAGATCTTTTGGCTTGTCCACAGGAATATTCATTTACTTCAGTTGTGTTGTGAAGCTGTAATTTCTCGTTTTCCGATTGTCTTTTTGTTTCATTAAAAGACGTCCGGCTGTCTTGATGGTGGAACTTTCCACGAAACAGAAATGTATTAAATTTTTTGTTTTTTTTATAAAAGGGGGCTATTGTTTTTTTAACGTTAATTTTAAAAACGGGTTAGCCAATGCTTTATGCAGAGGTTCTGTGACCGGAGAAAAGGCTTTGCTCTATGGATGAACGGATTTTGGTGACCGGTGCAACCGGTTTTATTGGAAAAAGGCTTGTAGGGCATCTGCTTGCCAAAGGATTTCATGACGGAGAAAAATCCTGACCCGAAA
>JAAXUM010000326.1 GCA_013336025.1 Chlorobiaceae bacterium | reverse complement strand
GGCAAGGGGAATACTGCAGCGTTTTGAGTACAACCTTTTCTACGGAACCCCCAGATGCATGAGCCCCTTCGAGGAACCTGTCAAGCAGGGTTTCTGTATTTCCATGCCGGTGAGGACTTCCCGATATACCAAGAACTTTTATTTCCATGAAACCTCATTGAGAAAGGCGCTTTTTACTATCGGCAATCAGCGATTTTCCGAGTTTCTCAGCATCTGCTTTTGCTGTCGGGTGATGTTCGATCGCGCCTTTCTCATCCACATTATTGATCATCAGGTAGGAAATGTCCGCATCTTTGATATCGATCACATGGAAAAAGCACTTGACAGAAGGAACCGCTGCATCAAATACATGGCTCCAGTTCTGCCCGGCCGTTGCAAGAAACACACCGAGCCGTTTCCCTTTGCGTTCCAGGGGGACTATCGGGAGTTTGAGAACATATTTCCTTGATCGGAAGACCTGAGCACGATCAATCAGGGCCTTTGGTTGCGAGGCTATTCCCATGCAGTAAATAGGTGAGGAAAGTAGTATGATATCTGCGGCAATGATCTTGTCATGATAGATGTCCATCCCATCATGTTGTACACATTTATTGAGCTTTTCACAGGCATTGCATCCACGACAGGGGTTGATATCTGCTTCATCAAGGGGGACTTTTTCTATGATAACATCAGGGTCAGCGATCATACTACTCAGCACCCAGTCCAGCAGCGTCTCGGAGTTTCCATACCTTCGTGGACTTCCGGCAAAGGCAAGGATTTTGATCGGCATAGCAGTTTTCTTGTGGCGGCAATGCTAAAAAAGGTTGGTTTTTGATCAATATAAGGAGAAAAAGGGTTAAAAGTATCAGATTTTCTTAAAACAGAGATACCAGTCTTTACACTCGTATCCTTCTGTCATCCGCTTTTCCATCTCTGCGGTTGTCTTTGGTGGTGGCACCACAACCTTATCCCCCGGCTGCCAGTTTGCGGGCGTGGAGACCTTGAACTTGTCCGTGGTCTGGAGTGCCTTGACAAGCCGGATGATCTCGGGCATAAACCTTCCGTTCTGGAGAGGGTAATAGATCATGGCTCGCATGATGCCTTTGTCATCGATAAAAAAGACACAGCGAACGGCAGCAGTCGAAGATTGTCCGGGGTGGATCATCCCGTATTTTTTAGCCACTTTCATGGTCAGGTCAGCAATGATCGGGAACGGTATCGTTACACCCATCTTCTCTTTTATGTCATGCACCCATGCAAGGTGCGCTGAGATGCTGTCCACAGACAGGCCAATCAGGTTGACATTGAGCGACCTGAGTTCATCATAAATATTCGCAAACGCCATGAACTCGGTGGTGCAGACCGGTGTGAAGTCAGCCGGGTGCGAGAACATCACCACCCATTTTCCTTTCAGGTCAGAAAGTTTAATGGGCCCCTGCGTGGTTTCCGCTTCAAAGTCCGGCGCCGGTTCCCCAAGAACAGGAAAGGTAATACAGGTATCGTTCTCCATAATCTTTCACAGCCGACTTGTGTTACGGCATGACCTCATCAAGCTGTGCTTTTCCATAAACGTAAGCGGGCATTCCTGACAGGAGGAAAGTAACGCGAAGCGCCTCTTCAACCTCTGCTTTGGTGACACCAAGGTTTTTTGCACCAGCAAGCTGGGCGCGGACCGCATGCTGGTCACGCAGAGCTGCAGCAATAGCAATAGCAATTAGCTTTTTTGTCTTTCTCGACAGTTTGCCATCGTCCCAGATGTGCTGCTCAAATCTCATCACGAGATTGAACATCTCCGGCTCTTTTGTCGTCAACTCCCGGAAAAATTTCGGCACTTTTCCGATCTTCTTCTCAAGGGTATTGAGTTTCTTATCAGTTCCTTTTTTTACTGCGGATATTTTCGCAGGTGTTTTTTTTGGTACTGTTTTTTTTACTGCCATAATTTACTCACTCTCCAGTTGCATAGGTTCGCCGCAGCAGACAAGTTCGCCGCCACCGGACTCTTTTACAATTACAACGTTGCCGCAGATCTCACACCGGAAGACCTGACCCTCTTTTGAGACGTTTACCATGTTAAGATCATCCCTTTTTTGTCAGATAAAAACTGGGAGCAGGAATCTGTGTGCATATCTTTTGCAGGAACTCCCAGGAGTCACATTTGCTGTCAATGCCTGAAAAGAAAAATGAAGTTACTGGTTGCTTTTACCGCGTTTCGGCGGATTTTTTGCATCCTCCGGTGTCTTAATGTCCGGGCGTATGTGCGTCATGGGGAAGCATTGGTATTCTTCGCAGGCGCAGGAGGGACATTTCCTGAGATCCTGTTCACTCTTGTCCAGGGTAAGTTCTTTTCCGCAGTCAATGCACACATATTTTCCCGCGCCGACTTTCTGTCCCGCGGTGTACGTCTTCTGTTCAGTCAACTAATTCACCAAAACTTTCATGCACGTCAAAGATATATATGAGTTGCGTTCGTGCATTAGAAAAAGATAAAAATGCATAAAATCGAAAAAACACTCATCTACAGGCAAAAGTATATTGCGTATTTTTTTTAAGGTGTTAATATGGCAGCAAAGATCATCGGTCTCCTTGGCAGTCCTCTTACTGAAGGAAATACCGCACAGTTGCTCGACAGGGCGCTCAAAGGAGCTGAAGATGCGGGATGTGAAGTCGAGAAAATTGTTGTAGTAAATCTTGATT
>JAAXUM010000325.1 GCA_013336025.1 Chlorobiaceae bacterium | reverse complement strand
GTGGCAACCAACGGGCTTGACCTGCTGCCCTATATCGATGAACTCGCTGAACTCCAGGTGAGCCATGTTACCATTACCATTAATGCTCTTGATCCTGAAATCGGCGCCCGGATCTATTCATGGGTGCGGCATAACAAGAAGATGTACCGGGAAATCGATGCCGCAAAACTCCTGATCGAACGACAGCTTGACGCATTGAAACGGCTGAAAGAGGTCGGAGTCACTGCAAAAGTGAACTCCATTATTATTCCGGGAATCAACGATAATCATGTGATTGACGTCGCCCGGAAAGCAGCTGAACTTGGAGCCGATATCCTCAACTGTATGCCCTATTACAGCACCACAGAGACGTATTTTGAAAACATTGCGGAACCATCTGCTCAAATGGTTGCGGAAATCCAGAAAGCTACAGGGGAATATCTGCCGCAGATGATGCACTGCAGCCGTTGCCGTGCGGATGCCGCAGGCATTATCGGTGAAATCAACTCAGACGAGATGATGCGGACACTTGCCGAGGCGGCTTCATTGCCGAAAAATCCGGAAGAGCAACGACCCTGTATTGCAGTGGGCAGCCTTGAAGGCGTCATGATCAATCAGCACTTGGGTGAAGCTGAACGCTTTCTTGTCTATGGTATGGATGGCAGGAGTGGTGAGTATGTTCTTGTTGACTCAAGGAAAGCACCTCCGGCAGGGGGAGGCAAGGAGCGATGGGAAACGCTGGCTGCCACCCTGATTGACTGCAGGGCAGTGCTGGTCAACGGTGCAGGTAGCGCGCCCATTAAAGTGATGAATGCTCACGGCATCGATGTGATGGTTCTTGATGGCTCTATCGAGACAGCTGTGCCAGCTTGTTTCAGCAAAAAGGAGCTGAGTGATACCGTAAAAATCAATCCACTGAACGCTTGCGGGCCAAGTTGCAGCAAGTTCACCGTTCAGGAATCAAAGGGCAGTTGTGGATGAAACGGATCACGGTTTTAAGGATGTTTTCAGGATAAATTATGATTACTCCAAAGAAAACGCTTCTGTTGATTATCGATGTGCAGGAAAGACTTGCCCGGAGTGTTGTTCATACGGTTGCCCTGGAAATCAATATTAAAAAGCTTATCAGAAGCTTCCGGGCTCTTGATGTACCGGTTCTTGTTACGGAACAGTATCCAAAAGGGCTCGGGCCAACCTTGAGTAGCCTGGGCGAGCTGCTGCCTGGTACGATTCCTGTTGAAAAGATCGCGTTCAGCTGTTGCGGAACTTCTCATTTTATGGAATCCCTTCGCTTATGCAACAGGAACGATATCCTCATTGTCGGCATGGAGGCCCATATCTGTGTCTACCAGACCGCTGTCGGATTATTTCAAAAAAGATGTCGCTATCTTTTTACCATTCCTCATCGCTGGCTGTGATTCGATCAGAGAAGAGTTCCATTGTTGAATGCATTGTGACAGATGTTTGTAAATCTTCATCGGTACTTTTTATAGTTGATGCCGAACTGCTGCATTTTCAAACTCAAAACCCTTCGTGTAAGCCCTAATTGTTCAGCAGCATTTGAAATATTTCCCTTTTGACTCGTCAGAGCCTCAATAATCATCTCATATTCAAGCGTATCAAGTTTTGCAACAAGGCTTTTTTCTGTTATCGCACTTGACGGATCGTGATTCTGAAGAGAGAGTGGCAGGTCGCTGCCATGAATAACCGTATCTTCTGAAAGAATAACAGCTCGCTCAATGACGTTTTCCAGTTCACGGATATTGCCGGGCCATGAATAAGAGAGCAGCATCTCCTGTACAGGTGTTGAAATAATTTTGCTCTCCTTGCCGAATTTTTTGACAAAACGGGAGACGAAATACTCTGCCAGTGTGATAATATCACTTTTCCTGTCACGCAGCGGAGGTATGAGAATCGGAAAAACATTCAGTCGATAATAGAGATCCTCCCTGAATATTCCTGTTTCAACCATTTTCGTCAGGTTCCGGTTGGTTGCGGCAATAACTCGAATCGTTACGGCAATCGATTTGTTTCCTCCGACATGTTCAAATGTTCTTTCCTGCAGAACCCTCAACAGCTTTGCCTGCATGGGCAAACTCAATTCACCTACTTCATCCAGAAATATTGTTCCTCCGTCAGCTTCTTCAAATCGACCTTTTCTTGCTTTATCTGCACCAGTAAAAGCCCCTTTTTCGTGCCCGAAGAGCTCGCTTTCTATGACACTTTCAGGTAAAGCGGCACAGTTAAACTTTATAAAGGGCTCATTTGCTTCCGGGCTATTGTAATGAATAGCGCTGGCGACGAGTTCTTTGCCTACGCCGCTCTCTCCAAGAATTAATACCGTTGATCTTGTTTTTGTGATTTTTTCGATTAACGAATACACTTCAAGCATAGGTTTTGAATTGCCTATGATATTTGACGGATGAAACTTTTCCTTTAAAGCGCTGCGCAGGCGCTCATTTTCCATCATCAGAAAATGGTTGTCTTCATTTTCAATCAGATAAAGTTCAACTGCCTGAGCTATCATTGCAGCGATAATTCCAAGTATCTCAACATCGTAATCAAGTAACTCGGGATCAGTATAAATTCGCTCTATGCTGATGGCACCCAATACTTTTTTCCCTCTTGCAATAGG
>JAAXUM010000324.1 GCA_013336025.1 Chlorobiaceae bacterium | reverse complement strand
TTTCTCGGATCAATTCCGAGAAATTGAATGGCCTGTGCCTTTGCAAACCGCTCTCCGCCATGCATGCCGAAAATATAATCTTTCGTGCCGTCAGGCAGTTCATAGTGACTCATGTTTTCAACCAGACCAAGAATCGGGACATCCATCTTGCGGAACATGTTCACGGCTTTGGATACGTCAGCAAGCGCAACATCCTGCGGTGTGGTTACGATAACTGCTCCTGAGAGGGGAATAGTCTGTATCAGCGTTAACTGAATGTCTCCGGTACCGGGAGGAAGATCGAAGATCAGATAATCAAGTTCCTGCCAGTCCACATCGTTGATAAACTGCTTTATGGCACTTGATGCCATCGGGCCTCGCCATATCAGGGCTGTATCGGTTTCGATAAGGAAGCCGATCGACATAAGTTGTATGCCGTATTTTTCAAGAGGAACAAGTTTTTTTGCAACCAGTTCCGGTTTGGCATCATAGATGCCGAACATGGTTGGAATGCTCGGGCCGTAAAGATCTGCATCGACAAGGCCAACTTTCGCACCCGTTTGAGCGAGGCTTATGGCAAGATTGACAGCAACGGTCGATTTACCGACTCCGCCTTTGCCTGATGCGACGGCAATAATGTTTTTTACCTCTTTAAGCGGACGTTCATGATCGCACTGATGATGATCGCATGATGAGGTTACCCTGGAGGACATGGTTATTTCAATGGTTCCGGCTTCAGGCAGATGGGTTTTGATAGCGTCGATGCAGGATTGACGAATCTGGTTTTTCATTGGACAGGCCGGTGTCGTGAGTACCACGGTAAAGGCAATGTTGTTTGTTTCATCGATGTGGATATCCTGGATCATTCCAAGGGTGACCAGATCTTTTTTCAGGTCAGGTTCGGGCACGGTTTTCAGTGCGGCAAGCACTTGTTCTTGTTGTATCATGGAAAGAATGCTGTGGATTTTTAATGTTTAAGCGAAAATGTTCCTGCAAGGTGTACTGATGTACTCGTTGGCCTTATTTTTTAAAAAACCGTAGTGAAACGGTTACTCCGTCAAGTTTGAAATGTTCACGGAGCTTGTTTTCAAGAAACTTTCTGAAATTTGTCTGCAGAAGTTCGGGATCGTTGCAGAAAAATGCAAATACCGGCCATGGCGCTTCGATCTGGGTCATGTATTTTATTTTAAGTTCCTTGCCGGATTTCGTGGAAGGGTGTTTCTCTGCAAGGGCAACTTCAAGAAAGCGGTTCAGGGCGCTGGTGGTGATTTTTCGTGACCGGTTTTGGCTGATCTCCTGAGCGGTGTCGATCGCCCGATAGAGATTCTTTTTTGTCAGGGCAGAAACAAACAGCAGGGGTATATATGCAAGGTTGCCCATGTGCGACCGCACCTCTTTTTCGTAATGGGCACTGGTTTTGGAATCTTTTTCGACAAGATCCCATTTGTTTATGAGAAGCAAAACGCCTCTTTTGCGCTCTACAGCCATATTGATTATTTTCATATCCTGGTTTTCTATGCCTGATCTGGCATCAATCATCACCAGTGCGACGTCGCATCGCTCGATAGCCTTGTCAGTTCTCAGGGAGCTGTAGTACTCGATGCCGGCATCGATTTTTGTTCGCTTTCTCAGTCCGGCCGTATCAATCAGCACAAAATCCTGTTTTTTACGGGTAAAGCGGCTGTCGATAGCGTCACGGGTTGTACCCGGTATATCTGAAACAATCAGGCGGTTTGCACCGAGCAGGGCATTGACGAAACTTGACTTGCCGACATTGGGACGTCCTACCACGGCGAGATTGGTTGGAAGGTCTTTTTCGATAACTGTTTTTTCCTGGACGGGCAGCGAATCAAGCATATCATCAAGCAGTTCCGCAACACCGCTGCCGTCTTTTGCGGAAATGAAATAGGGTTTCGTGAAACCGGTGCTGACAAATGATTCGGCATCGATGGCAAGCTGAGGGGTTTCAACCTTGTTGACTGCGAAAAATATCTGTTTGTGCTGGAAAGTCCGTTGCAGAAGCTTGCTGATTTCAAGGTCGTCGTAAGTCAGTCCGGATCGTACATCGGCAAGAAAAAGGATTATATCAGCGTCGCGAATAGCCATCAGGGTCTGTTCAAGCATAGCCATGCTGATCACATCTCCTTCGGGGCAGTAACCTCCGGTATCCATCAGGAGAAATGATTTTCCCTGCCACTCTCCTGGTGAGATGTGACGGTCTCTGGTGACGCCTGGCGTACTGTCCACAATGGCGCTTTTTTCACGAAGAATTCTGTTGAAAAGCATTGATTTGCCGACATTTGGCCGGCCAACGATGGCAATAAGAGGTTTCATAAGTGCAGAACGGTAATGTATCAGGACGAAGAAGTTCGGTTGCCTGTTGAATTCATGGATCGTAGTAATGGTATAATTTGCAGAATTAAGTGAAATAATTTACATTGATAAACTTTATTTTTCGGAAAAGTCCAGTTAATCTATAGTATAGCATGAGCAAATCGTTAAGCTTTAAGACATATTCAGCAAAGCCCGGTGAAGTTGAGAGATCCTGGTATGTGATCGACGCTGACGGACAGGTGTTAGGCAGAATGGCTGCTGAAATAGCCCGGGTTCTCAGAGGCAAGCACAAGCCGCAGTTCACTCCTCATATTGATACCGGCGATTTTATCGTCGTTACCAATGCGGAAAAAATAGGGCTCAGCGGCA
>JAAXUM010000323.1 GCA_013336025.1 Chlorobiaceae bacterium | reverse complement strand
CCTCGGTATGAGATGCTTGGTTTTGAAAGCGGTGAGGGATTAACGCCGGAGGAGTTCACCAAGCTGATGTCAATTGACCGCGAAGCATGGAAAAAAGAGCTCTTTTCACATGAGGAGCTTCTTGAAAAGCTTTATGACCGACTTCCAAAAGAGTTCAGTCATATTCGTGAGCTTATGCTTTCAACGCTCTGGATGTCTCCCGAGCACTGGGAACTGGCTGCTGAGCGCTATTCTGAAGAGCAGCAATAAAACATGCAGGTTCTTCAGACAGTTGCCGGATCATAACTTGTAACGTTTAAATAAAAATCATAATCGCGCATGAAAAAAAACGCAGGTATACTCTTACTCTCTTCGATGCTTATCATCTCCGGTTGTTCCGGAAAAACCGATTCCGCTAAAACAGGATCATCTGTGGCGGCATCGACAAGCTCAACACCAAATCGGTATGAGCTGAAGTCGGGTATCGTTTACTACGAACCGACGGAGATTATGGGCTCGAAGTCTGTCGAAACGCTTTATTTTGATGATTATGGCCGCAGGGAGGCAAGAGAAACGATCTCGGATGCAAACATCATGGGGATGAAAATGCATTCACACAAGATGCAGATCACGGATGGTGATTATGTTATTTCCTATGAAATCGAAAATATCGTCAATGGCAAGGATGAAACCAGCAAGGAGGCTACCAGAACAAACCTGAAAGAGTTCAGGGAGATGGCCGTCATGATGGGACAGTCTTTGGATCCTGAAGAGATGAAAAGGAATTTCGACTATCGTGAAGAGGGCACCGAAGAGGTTGCCGGTGTTACCGGTAAAAAATTTTCCATCTCTCTCGATAAGGAGAAATCAGACAAGCGGGTTTACGGGGTGCTCTATAAGAACATTTCCATGAAAAGCATGATGGGAGATATTGTTATAAAAGCACAGAAAATCGAGGAAAACGGCTCTGTTCCGGCATCGAAGTTCGAGGTTCCTGCCGGTTACACCATCAAGGATGTTCATCTTGATGAGGAGATGCGTAAAGCTTCACAGGACAGCGAGAAGTAGTAACAGGCTGCAAGTGCGGAAGGTAACCATAAAGGCCACCCGATCGGGCGGCCTTTATGGTTTTTGCGAAAACCATAAAAGCAGGACATCAACTGATGGCCTTCCGTTCGGGATGATCGGATCTGTACCGGTTCATAAGGTTGAGAAACGGTTGCCCGTACCGATCCAGCTTTACCTCGCCTACTCCGGAAACGGAGAGCATCTCCTCATTGTTTTGCGGGAAAATCGAAGCCATATCGCGCAGCGTGCGGTCAGAAAAGACCACGTAGGGAGGTATTCCCTGCTCGTCGGCAATCTGCTTGCGAAGCCCTCTGAGCTGATCGAACAGCTCGTGATCGTATGAACCTGAAAGTTCCTGTTTTCCGGTTTTTGCACTCTTCTTTTCCATAACCCGAACAATCTCCACCCGAGCTTCATTTTTCAGAACCTGAACAGCCTTCGGCAGCAGAGCGATTGTCGGGTAGAGGCCTTCCGATTTTGTGATAATTTTTTGCGCAAGAAGCTCATCGATAAGCTGCCGCCAGAACTTCTTGTCGCGCCCCTTGCCCACTCCGTAAGTTTTGAGACGGTCATGGCCGAACTCCCGGATCTTTTTGTTGGCGCTGCCGGTGACAATATCGACGATATGCGTAGCCCCGAACCGCTCTTCGGTACGGGCTATTGCCGAAAGAACCATCTGCGCCTCAAGTGAACAGTCAACAACTTCTCGCGTACCGAGGCAGATGTCGCAGGAGTTGCAGTTGTCATGCGGATAGGTTTCTCCGAAATAGTCAAGCAGGGTTTTTCTTCGACAAACCGATGTTGAGGCAAAGGAGATGACTTTCGAAAAAGCTCCGAGTGCCCTTGCCCGTTCAGTTTCATCCTGCATTGCATCGATGAAGAACCGTACCTTTGGAATATCGCTCTGCGAAAACAGGAGCGTGCAGTGTGCGGCTTCGCCGTCGCGACCCGCCCGACCGGTTTCCTGATAGTAGTTTTCGATGCTTTTTGGAAGGTCGGCATGAATGACGAAGCGTATGTTCGATTTGTCGATACCCATGCCGAACGCAACGGTGGCTACAATCACCTCAATCTCATCGCGAATGAATGCCTCCTGATTCTGTTTACGCTCTTCATCGCCAAGTCCGGCATGGTACGGGAGCACCCGGAACCCCTTTGCCTTGAGCAGCGCAGCGGTGTCGTTAACGCTTTTGCGGCTGGTGCGATAGATGATGCCTGCCTTCCCCGGGTTTTGTTTCAGCATGGCAACAAGCTGATCACTGGCATTTTCCTTGAAACGGATGTCGTAGTACAGATTGGCGCGGTCAAACGAGGCTCTTACAACAAGCGGGTTGCGCAGGGCGAGTTTATCAAGAATGTCCCGCTGTACCTGGTGGGTTGCTGTTGCCGTAAACGCCGCAACAGGGAGATCGGGAAAAAGTGTTACGAGTTGCGAGAGCGAAAGATAGTCGGGCCGGAAATCGTGCCCCCATTCCGATATGCAGTGCGCTTCGTCGATCACGGCCATACTGATGTTGACCCTTTTGAGCATCTCCTGGAACTGGTCGAGTGTAAACCGTTCCGGGGCGACATAGAGCAGGTCGAGTGAGTTTGAAAGCAGATCGCGCAGAACAAGGGTGCGCTCTTCAGGAGCAAG
>JAAXUM010000076.1 GCA_013336025.1 Chlorobiaceae bacterium | reverse complement strand
CGAGCACGATTTCACATTGGCTCCGTGATTGGAGCCTGCCTTGATCCCTGTCTTCTGCGTTCGAAAACAACAACACTATCGTAACTGGCAATGCAATCTGTGGAACGGGTAAACTCCGAAACGGGAATGGCTCCCCTTGAATGAACAGCGTTGATTTCATCAAGTTTGTTCTTTACATACTCAACAAAGCTGCCTTTCCTGCCTGCTCCGCCACCATACTCATCCCAATAGCATGTATGCGTGTCTTCAACCATGTACACCCCATTTGAGTGTATGCGATGATAGAGCAACTCAAACGATGAAATCATATGTTGCATCATATGGCTTCCATCGTCCAATACGATATCAATCCTGGGATACTTTGAGAATATCTCATCAATGATGGCAGGATCATCCTGACTACCGATAACAATATCAATGCCGTCAGCCTGATGTGCTTTGCATTCCGGATTGATATCAATGCCTATTATATGACTCCCTGCGCCAAGATACTCTTTCCACATCTCCAGCGAACCACCACCCATTACGCCTATCTCGATCATTACCGGCGAAGTACCTCGAAAGCGTTCGAGATGGCGCTCGTAGATATCGAAATAGTGAACCCATTTGTGCTGCCGCTTATGGGCGTTATTCAGGAAATACCTGTGAAGAAAACCATCATTCATATGGCTGATCCCTTCTATCTATCCGATAATGAAATTGATCCGTCCAGGGTCGGATTTTTGAACTCTCAATCAATTCTAACGTTGTATTCCTTTGAAGCAATGTCGAAACCGACATTGCTGATAAACTCAGCCGTGTACTTCGCAAGACAGACATGAACATCATTCGCGACCGGCACATGCCACGCACCATATGAATCAGAGATCGGGATTTGCCTGACTGCAGACATCCGTCTCAATGCAACATTCGAACAATTTACGGCAAAATCCCATCAAGAGCAAGAGAAAGAGCATCGGTACGCAGATCCGTATGCTGAAAAGTAAAGCACTTTTCAGCGTATGGAAAGAGACGTTGATGGTTTATGAGCGACTCGACATGGCATCAGTAAACTAATGCAATAAAATTCTTACTTTTCAGAAACAACGCTATGTCGCCGGCAGGGAGGAATCCATTACAACAATTGCCAATGCCGAAAGGCAAAAGAGTGAACGCGCAGGGTACACTGCATCATCTGATAGTATGGAGGGCCTCGCTGCCGATGTTCTGCAGCGGTTCAGTTTTTCAGAGGCACTGGCGGATCAATCTGTTGATAGTTGTCCGTTTATTCCGGGATAGACAACCATGATAACTCGAAGACAGTTTATTGTTTCTTCCATGGCAACCATGGGTGGGCTTGCGACCGTACTTGCATGTTCACCGGGAACCATGACCGACAGCTACCCGCAGGCCGTAAGCGGCATCTGGCGTCACAGCAGGGTGGAAAACGACAACATGCAAGCGATTCTGCATGAACTTGTGCGCTACGCGACACTGGCTCCATCCAGCCACAATACTCAGTGCTGGAAATTTCACATTGAAAATCATGCCATATCGGTTTTACCCGATTTATCACGCAGATGCCCTGTCGTCGATCCTGACGATCATCACCTGTTTCTGTCCATCGGATGTGCGACCGAGAACCTGATACAGGCAGCATCAGCCAGTGGGCTGCACGGCGATGCCGTATTCGATTCCACTTCAGGCGGGATACTTCGTGTGTCTCTGGAGCCGGGTAAAGCCGTTAAAACTTCCCTGTTCAATGCGATACCCGAGCGACAGAGCACACGGGCAGAGTACGACGGGAAACCGATCTCCACGAATGAACTGGCGATGCTTGAAAAAGCGGGTTCCGGCAAAGGTGTCCGGATCATTTTAATCAATGAACGTGCGGCAATGGAGAAGGTGCTCGACTATGTCGTTCAGGGCAATACGGTGCAAATGAACGACAGTGCATTTGTTGAAGAACTGAAAGCATGGATCCGCTTCAGTGAGATCGACGCAGTCAGGACAGGAGACGGTCTGTATTCGGCCGCTTCGGGTAATCCATCCGTACCTTCGTGGCTGGGCAGCCTGCTTTTCGGCTTGTTTTTTACCCCGAAGAACGAGAACGATAAATATACAAGGCAGGTACGCAGTTCAGCCGGTATAGCGGTGTTTGTTTCGGATACAGAGAGTCCCGCCCAATGGATTGACGTCGGGCGATGTTATGAAAGGTTCGCACTCCAGTGCACCGCACTGGGAATCCGCACTGCAATGCTCAATCAACCGGTGGAAGTTGCTGCAATGAGACCGCAGTTCGGGTCGTTCCTCGGTATTGGTGAATGCAGGCCGGATCTGGTTGTACGATTCGGTCGTGGCCCGAAACTGCCACAGTCATTGCGACGTCCGGTTGAAAAAGTCCTGGCATGAAAAAGCTCATTATCAAGGGCGGCCTCGCATACTTTGCTCTGGTGTTCGGCACTGGTTTCATCCTCGGTATCCTGCGAGTGTCCTTTCTGGTACCCCGCCTCGGGGAAAGGTATGCGGAACTTGCCGAAATGCCGTTTATGTTTGCCGTTATCCTGATTTCGGCGATATACGTTACACGCAGGTCAGACATGCCGATTACTTTTTCAGCGCGTCTCGGGATGGGAATTATTGCCCTTGCTCTGTTGCTTTTCGCCGAACTGCTGCTTGCGGTTGCCTTGCAGGATCGATCGATTGGAGATTATATCGCAAGTCGCGACCCTGTATCCGGAAGCGTCTATCTGGCAATGCTCATGCTGTTCGCGGCCATGCCGGCTCTTGTCGGACTATCACCCAGGCGTCAGAACCGGAGCTTTTAGTTTCTTTTGGTTTTCTGTCAATGGTGAAAACGAAAGCGATGATCATGAAATGGTTTTCAACCCGGTTTTCCCTGCCGATTCTTGTTTTCTTCCTGCTGCTTCCAGGTTTTGGCAGGGCAACGGCAGACACCTACTACCATGTGACAGTCAAGGCGATGTCGGAACCCTCTGACCCTTCCGATTGTGAATGGGCATGGGTGACGCTGCTGGAAATTCCGAAAAGCAGGGCATATCCGCGTGAAGCCGCACTTGCACAACGCTACGGGGGAACGCTTCGTGGCAGCGTGCTTGCTCTCGTGCGGGCAGATGCCTGGCGTTCGGCACACCGGCGTACCAGGGAGGTCCGTTGTAACGACCGTCCTTCAGATATGGTCGTTTCATGGCAGGAGAGCCGTGGCGATATGGTTTATGCGATGGGCGGGCTGAACGATCCTGATGACCGTAACAAAATCAGTTTCGGCTTTACCAACCGGGATATTCTGGACGAGAACGGGCGATGGTTCGACCCACGAAGCAGAACATATGTTGTTGCAGGCATACCGGTGACGGCAGGAAGCGAGCCTGTTGAGATGAAAGGTGATTATATGCTCAGGCCGGTCAATTATATCGATCCTCTCAAACAATACAGCCGGTGCGGCAAACGGTGGGTTGAGCAGTTTACGTCGGCACTTGATCATTTCCATCTGTTTGAGCGCTTCAATCCTGGCTCCGACGAGATTTTCGGTCAGACCCTCTCTGCGCCGGCCAGCGACCGCATCTATGTCTACCAGATTATCCGTTCTGCATCGCGGGAGCATCCGCACTGGCAGAGGAAGGAGATATGACGTTTAAGGGAAAAGCGTCAGTTGCTGTTTCTGACAACCGTTACCGGATCCCTCAGTTTTGCCCAGGTAAAAAGACGCTCCGCATCGCTCATCAGAAGCCTGACACAGCCGTGTGAAGCAGGGTATCCGGGAAGCGACTGCTGGTGCATGAAGTAGCCCCCGTTAAAATTTATCGAATAGGGCATAGGCGCATTATCGTACTTGATGGACTTTTTAAAGCGCTGTTTGTAATTGACAACGAACTTGCCCGGCGGTGTTGCATTGGTTCTCTTTCCGGTTGAAACGGCACCCCAGAAAACAAGCACACCCTTTTCATAAGCGCCGAAATATTGCGAAGAGAGGTAGATCCTGATTTCACGTTCACCCCTGCTGTCGGTCAGCCTTGCCGGAACCGGAACATATTTTTCAGCTTTTTCTCGCTCAACGGGCAATAAAACTGTCTTTCCAACCGGAAAATGGCGCTGATCTACCCTGTTGACCTTCATAAAAATAACCTGACAGACTGAATCGTTCTGACATATCTTTGACAGTGACTCGCCTTTCTTGAGTTTTCTGACAACAAAACCTTCCGGGATGATAACGCTGTCTTTTTTTGCTGCGGATGACGATGCCGCTGGCGTTCCAATGGATTTGGCTGACACTGTCTCACCGGCTTTTCCCGCAGTGTTCTGCAAACTGCTGCCTTGCGGGAGCGAACTGCTGCTATCGCTGACAGGCAATACCGTCATTTTAGGTACCTGTGGTTATTTTTTCGGTGACATGGCAAGAACCGGAGCAGCAGCAAAAAAAATCACCAATACACAAACAAAACGTTTTGCTGTTCTGTCTGATGTTCCGGGCCTGAATCTGTTTTCCGAAAGCGAAGTGATCATGTTATTATGAAAAAAAAGTTGCATGCCGTCATCAGCAGCAGAAAAAGGTTCGGTTATGAAAAATTGTTCTGTAAATAATTCAACTGAAGATAACACAACGCGAGCAAAAATAAGTTCCGGAAATTTTACAAAATAATATCCTGTTATCTGCCATTTTCAGCTGTCTGGAATAACGTGATACCAGCCATTTTCTGCTATCATCCGCAAAGGGTAATCAAAAAGAGTTGCAAGATTTTTTGTGGTAAGCACCTCCGTCTTCGAACCATCAGCAATAATTTTGCCGGCTTTCAGGAGAACCACGCGATTGATTTCAGGGGGAATTTCATGAATGTGATGCGTCACCAGTATCACGGTTTTACCGCTCTCCATCAGTGTTCTGATGGCTGCAAGGTACTGAAATGATGCCCTGGGATCAAGCCCTGCTGTAGGCTCATCAAGCAGAAGTGCACGAGGATTGTTCACCAGCGCTCTTCCAAGAAGCAACCGTCGCTGCTGTCCGGTGGACATTGAACCGAAAGCGCGATTTTTCAGGTCACCGACGCCGAGATACTCCATAATCGTCTCGGCGTGCGTGCGCGCATCTTCAGAAAACTCCTGATGCTTCCAGATATCAATGCTTGCATAATAGCCTGACAGGATCACGTTGATGCCAGAAGTATCCGGTAGATAGTCCTGCTGAAGATCGTGCGAAATGATTCCGAGCTGCGACCGAAGATCCTCGACATTCCATCGATCTTTTCCGAATACCTTTGCATACGTGTTGATATGATAAACCGGATAGAGCTCACACGACAGAAGTTTCATCAGCGTCGTCTTGCCTGCTCCGTTCGGGCCGAGAACAACGGTATGAGAACCTTCGCGAATCGTAAGTGTCAGCCCCTCAAGGGCAGGAGTACTTCCCCGATAAACCGTTACATTGTGCAGGTCGATCATGGCAGGCCGGGTATCAGGATGCTCTTGATGCGAAACTACCATTTACGACCTTTCTGAAAACTGTACCGTCCGGCTCCGAGAAACAAAATGGCAAGAGAACCGAACAGATAGAACGCCTGCAGCTCAAGAGCATAGGATCCATGTTCGCCAAGAGATAAAAGGTCTGCTCTGTGAACCAGATAAATCGCCATCACCATGACCGTAGCTTCAAGAATCGCTGCAACCCTGACATACATGCCAAGAAGGATAAGAATCGGCGCAAGCAGTTCTCCGGCAAGAATACCGTGCGACAGATAACCCGGCAACCCCGACTTGATCAGCATTTTCTCAACAAATACATAGCCGTGCTGCAGCTTGTTCACACCGTGAAACAGCATCAGTCCGCCAACCGGGAGCCTCAGAAAAAGCTTGCCAAGATCACTGTTGTTAAAAAAACGATCAATCATGATAATGAACCTCCCTTTTATCTGTTAACGGGCACCTGTTGACAATTGACAGAAAATACCCGTCATCTGTTCACAAAGCCCTGAATTAACTGTTATGCATTAAAAGAAAACCCGCTCATCCTTGCCCGCACTGTATCAGCAGGATTCAACGCCGTCACGGAACGACATAGGCCTCAAGCAGAAGATCCCGGCCAAAAAAAACCGGCGCCTGAAAACTGAGTTGAACAGCTTGATCGGGAAGTGCAACACCAAGCGGAGCAAAAGCGCTCAACCCGTCACCACCGAAAAGCCTGGGCGCAATAAACACAAGAAGTTTGTCAACAAGGGCTGCACCAAGAAACGATGCCGACAGACGGCTTCCGCCTTCAACAAGAAGAGAGATAATATCACGCCGATGCAGCTCCTGAAGAACTCGTTTCAAATCAAGACCTGTCGCATCTTCCTCAACACCAACCACATCAACCCCTCTCTCTCGAAGCTGCTCCGCTTTTACTGAACAGGAGGATGCTTTTGTTGTAAAAACGAGCGTCGCAGCTTCAGTACTGAAAATCCTCGCATCGACAGACAATGAGAGCCTGCCGTCAAGCACAACACGCAGAGGATTTCGCCCGGCACAATGCCTGACGGTAAGTTCTGAATCGTCAGCCTGTACGGTCGCCTCTCCGACAAGTACCGCATCATAGTTGCATCTCAGGCGATGCACCTGTGTTCTCGACTCCTCGCCGGTAATCCATCGTGAAGCTCCCCCGGCTGTAGCAATTTTACCGTCAAGAGTCTGGGCAAGCTTGAGCGTCACAAAAGGCAATCCGACTGTGCAGCTTTTAATAAAAGCCTCATTGAGTTTAAGCGCTTCGGGCAGAAGCACCCCTTCAGTAACCTCAACACCTGCTGCACAAAGCCTCTCAATCCCTTTTCCTGCCACTTTTTCATGAGGATCACGACAACCGATCACAACGCGGGGTATCCGTTTTGCAAGAATAAGATCTGCGCAGGGAGGCGTTTTTCCAAAATGGGAACAGGGTTCGAGATTGACGTAGAGCGTAGAATTCTGCAGCACCTCGGCATTGCCAACCGATGCAATTGCATGCACCTCGGCATGAGGCCCCCCAAACCGTTCATGATACCCTTCGCCGACAATCTCTCCATCATGGACAACCACAGAACCGACCATAGGATTGGGGCTCACCATACCAGCGCCCTGCAGTGCAAGCTCAAGGCAGCGGTTCATGTACCATTCATGACTTTCGTGATGCATGGTCTTACGCGTTACTGTTCATCGCCGTGCACCTGCACCAGCCTGATACCTGAAAGCCTGACCAGCTCATCGATATGTTCAAG
>JAAXUM010000075.1 GCA_013336025.1 Chlorobiaceae bacterium | reverse complement strand
CAATCGTTCACACTCCGACCATCATAGCATCAATATTTGAGCTGAGAGATGAAATCGGCGAGATGTTGAATGGTTCAACAAGCACGTTCATCACATTCGGGATGAGAAACTCGAGAAACATCTGCCAGAGCCGGACTCTCCTGACACCAGAAAGAGAGCAGCACAAGCAGAACCGTTACCACGTTCTGCTCATACCAGGCAATCGCGAATGAGATCTGGCAGATCATTGAGGCCCTCAGGATAAACTCCTCTTTGAGCTTCAGCTCGCCATACAAGCCAAAAGTTTTAACGATATCGGCAAATTTATCACCTCTTCATCAAAATTCGTATTGGTAAGGCTTACAAACAGGGCTTCAATCACTCGCCGGACATATTGCCGCAAAAAAAGCAGTGTTTCAGATACGAGGCCGGGTGGTTATATTACTTTACATATCCTTTTGCCGATCTTTTATGCAAAAGGCCGATCTTTTGAACCGGATAAAAAAAGGCCCAAATGCTTCAGTTAAGAACTGCCGGTTTTCAGGCACAGCATAAGCTTTGTCGAGACAAGGACTTTCCGCCCGCATGGAACAGCATGAAAGAACTCGAAACGGTGACAAATAATTTGCACCGGAGATTTCTTGATGAACGTTATGAACGCTCAAAAGCACTGGGAGGACTGTTCCTTCTCAATGAGCTGCTGGACCGGGCTCTGCGGAGCAACGAAACTGAAAGCATGGACAACGAAGAACTCTCTGGTGATGAAAAACTACTCCTGGTAAACGCTCTTGACCGTCAAAACGAGATGATGGGACTTTATAACCGTTATCCCGCCATTATTCTGCCCCTGGTGGAAAAACTCGCAAGGAGAGAAAAGCGATCAATACGACTGCTTGAACTTGCAAGCGGATCAGGCGGACTGGCTCTTGCGCTGGCACATGAGGCGAAAACAAAAAATATCCCTCTTTCTGTGACTGGCTCCGATATCGTCCCCGCATATCAGGAAGAAGCAAACCGGCTCGCGGCTGAAAAACAACTCCCCGTCACATTCCGCATCATCAATGCTTTTGACATGGATCAGACGGTAACCGACCCGTTTGATCTTGTGGTTATATCCCAGAGCCTCCATCATTTCACGCCCGGCCAGCTTGCCATGATAATCGCTCAGGCCGGCAAGCAGTCCTCAACGATATTTATCGGTATAGACGGTTACCGTGACCCGCTTCTCATAGCCGGAGTTCCACTGACAGCCAGTTTACAGGGAATCCCGTCGTTCACCCGCGACGGATTTATCTCGGCAAGAAAATTTTACTCAAACATCGAACTTGATATCATTGCCGGAATCGCAAAAGGCCAAGGAAGCCACACCGTCGAGTGCTCCTGGCCTATGAGTGTGATGAGGGTTGACTTCAAACCCGGAGTTGCCTGACAGGTCAAAAAAAAGCTGAACACATGAACCCGTCTCTCCCGATGAAGGAGCTGATGGAAACAACTGATACGTCATCAGTAAATCTGAACCTAAACAACGTAAAGGAGAAAAAACATGGGCATGAAAAAACTTTTAGGCGGAGCCGTTCTTGTGCTTGCCGCAATTCAGCTTGTCCCTTATGGACGCGACCATCTGAACCCGCCTGTCACAGGAGAACCAACGTGGGATTCACCGCGCACACAGGAGTTATTTTCGCGAGCATGCAAGGACTGCCATTCAAACAAAACCGTCTGGCCGTGGTACAGCAATGTTGCACCCGCATCCTGGCTTGCGGCACTTGATGTCTCTGTGGGGCGGAAAAAATTCAATGTTTCCGAATGGGGCAGAACTGAAAAAAATGAGGGTGATGAAGCTGCTGGAGAGGTTAGGGAAGGAAAGATGCCTCCCTGGTTCTATCTTCCCGCCCA
The DNA here is from genome assembly GCA_013336025.1 of Chlorobiaceae bacterium. Taxonomy (GTDB): domain Bacteria; phylum Bacteroidota; class Chlorobiia; order Chlorobiales; family Chlorobiaceae; genus Chlorobium. The sequence continues at coordinate 5,345 of JAAXUM010000075.1, read as the reverse complement.
TCCCGAAGCAAAGTTGAACGATCAGGAGAAAAAAGAACTTGCTGACGGACTGGCTGCGACATTCGGCGAAAAAAAGAAATCAGAAGAAAAAAAATAACCGAAGAAGCAATTCGCCGTACACACCCCACATCCTGCAGAAGGCTGTCGCAAACCACCGGCAGCCTTTTTTATACTGTTTTTCGAATACACAACCCTCTTCGTCACGAAAGAACAAGCCAATCCCCTTCGTTTTGGGATTTTTCAGGAAAAAACATATACCTTATCACGAAACCGCACGATGGACAACGACCATAAACAAGCCATGAACCTAACAAACCAATCGAGAGCGACTATCCTTTCCGAACAGAACTACCCGCTGCATATCGGCCTGTTTCTGTTGACTGCACTCTGCACCCTTTGGGCAGGAAGCTTCTGGAGTGGGCATCCGGTTCGTTATGACAGCATGCCCCTGTTTTTTTCCGATCTTTTCCAGGGCCTCCCCTATGCAGCCTCTCTTCTCCTGTTTTTAAGCGTCCATGAGTTCGGCCATTTTTTTACTGCGCTTCACTACCGTATGCGCGCAACACTGCCTTACTACATTCCTGTCCCGCCTCTGCCGTTTCTTCTGAGTCTGGGAACAATGGGCGCCATCATTAAAATCAAGGACCGGATTCCTGACACCAATGCACTTTTTGATACCGGCGTTTCTGGGCCGCTCAGTGGTTTTGTTGTCAGTCTGGGGCTGTTGCTCTTTGGATTTTACCATCTGCCTCCGGCATCATGGATTTTTACCGTTCACCCTGAGTACATTGCTTCTGGAGGCATCCCGAATCCAGCTCCCGAAGGAACACTTGCTTTGGGTAAAAATCTGCTCTGGATAGTACTGGAAAAAATTATTGCACCGAAAAATCTTCCTCCCATGACCGAAATGTACCACTATCCATTCCTCTTCACCGGATGGCTCGGCTGCTTTGTCACTGCACTCAACCTCATACCTGTTGGCCAGCTCGATGGCGGACATGTGACCTATGCCATGTTCGGCAAAGAGGGCTACAATAAAACCGCAAAAGTCTTCCTTTTTTTAATTGGTGTTCTCAGCTTCCCGTCATTTCTTCAACTCACGATATCGCTTATCGCACCAGCACTGACGCTCCGTATCCCCGATGAACTGCTCCAATGGTCATGGCCGGGCTGGATGCTCTGGTTTCTGATTCTTTCACGGTTTATCGGAACAAGCCATCCCCCGACCAGAGATGACCACCCTCTTCCGGCTGCACGTCAGGCAACAGGCTGGCTTGCCATCGTTATTTTTATCATAACCTTCATACCGGTACCATTCGACATACAATGACAAGTGTAACCGGCAGGCCGGATCAATACCTGATCAACTGTTCAGGCGTCACGCTTGACCTGAGAGAAACTCCTGTTGTCATGGGCATCGTAAACGTTACACCTGACTCCTTTTATGACGGAGGCAAGTTTGTACAAAAAACGGATAAGCCTGACTATGACCGGGCAGTTGATCATGCACTCCATCTGATTCGCGCAGGAGCTTCGATTATCGATATCGGCGGAGAATCAACCCGACCTGGAGCAACGGCGATTGCGGCAGACGAGGAGATTCGGAGAACGGTTCCACTTATTGCGAAACTGCGAAAAAAAACCGATGCGCTTATCTCAATCGATACATGGAAATCCGAAGTAGCCGAAGCGGCAATTCGTGCCGGAGCGCAGTTGGTGAATGATATTTCAGGCTTTACCTTTGACAATCATCTACCTGAAATATGCAGGAAATATCAATCCGCTGTGATCCTGATGCACACCCCGGAAAAACCTCATTCCATGCAATGGAGCACCGGAACCTGCTCTTCCGGCAACGATATCATTGAAACTGTAACAACATATCTGCAGCGATCAATCATGACGGCACTTCATCATGGCATCAACGATATCATTATCGATCCGGGATTCGGTTTCGGTAAAACAGTTGCTGAAAACTACCGTCTTCTCGGTGCGATGAACAAGCTGCATGAGCTCCAGCGCCCTCTGCTGGCCGGAGTTTCAAGAAAATCGTTTCTCGGCCACGTCATTACAGAACCCGACAAGGAAAACTGTCCTCCATCGCAGCGGCTTCCGGCAACGCTTGCCGCTGAAACCATTGCGCTTCTTAATGGTGCGTCCATCATACGAGCACACGACGTTGCTGCCGCCATGCAGACAATCTCTGTCGTTATGGCCACCCTGACAGCATCGACATAGAACGAAAACATTTGCGTAGTCAGCCCTCTGAAACAAGTTTTTTTATTACCTTTATTTTCAGCTTTCTTCGAGACAGACTAACCGCATTGCCGAGATGTATCTTTCAAAAATTGAACTTTTCGGATTCAAAAGTTTTGCCCACAGAGTCACCATAAAGTTTGACAAGGGACTTACGGCTATTGTAGGGCCAAACGGATGCGGAAAAACGAATGTTGTTGATGCTATCAGATGGGTGCTTGGCGAACAGAAGTCATCCCTGCTGCGTTCGGAAAAAATGGAAAACATCATTTTCAACGGTTCAAAAAACCTCAAACCGCTGAGCCTGACCGAAGTATCCCTCACCATTGAGAACACACGAAATGTCCTTCCAACCGAATATACTGAAGTAACAGTCACCCGCCGCCTCTATCGCAACGGTGACAGCGACTACCTCCTGAACCAGGTACCCTGCCGTCTGAAGGATATTCTTGACCTTTTCACCGATACCGGTATGGGGAGCGACGCCTACTCTGTCATCGAACTTAAAATGATCGAAGAGATCATCAGCAACAAAAGCGAGGAACGGTTAAAACTTTTTGAGGAAGCCGCCGGCATTACCCGATATAAACAGCGCCGAAAACAAACCTTCCGCCAGCTTGAAAGCGCATCCCGAGACCTGTCAAGAGTGGATGACGTTATTGCTGAAGTGGAAAAAAAGGTCAGAAATCTGAAATTGCAGGTTAAAAAAGCCGAGAAACTTCGTGAAATAAAAAAAGAAATCAGAGAGCTTGATCTAATACTCAGTCAGATTCAGTTTGAAGCCTGCCAGACCAAACTTGAGCCTCTCAGACGGCAACTATCACGTGAAGAGATGCTTGATCACGAGAGGGCCGCCGTGATAGCGCAAAAAGACAGCGCTGTGCAGGAAGCAGAAGTCATGCAATTGAACAGGGAACAGGAACTTGCTTCGGTACAAACAAAGCTTAACGATCTCAATAATCGCATTCATAACCTTGAAAAACAGTTACTGCAGTATGAGGAACAGAGAAAAAGCCTCTCATCCGGCATCGAACGAATCAAAACGACAACCGCAGATAAACAGAAAAAAAGCCTTGACCTTGAACTGACAGCAAAAGCACTTGCTCTTGAGAAACCGACACTCCAAAAGGTGTGCCAGAAGCAGCTTGCCGAATACAAAACGCTCTCTGCGGATCATGAACAGCTAATTTCCCGATTGCAGGAGCGCCTTCATGAACTTGCCGAAAAACGAAAAAAAAACACTGAACTTGAAAAAACGCTTAACCGCCTCTCTTTTACAAGACACACCCTTGAAACAAAAAAAGAACACAGAAAAACAACATCTGACAGGCTTGAACAGCAGAAACTCGAGATCACAAAACTGCTTGGCCAATCCTCATCGGACGAACATGACATTTCAGAAAAAATAAACTCCCGGAATCAGCTGCTCAATGAATCGAGAAATCGTGATGAGAATATAAAAAGCCAGATAAACAGCCTCAGGCAAAAAACAGAAACACAAAAAGAGAGGCTGCTCGGGTTTCGCTCGGATCGGGACCGGATTCGAAACCGGATTCTGCTTGTCAATGCCGTTCTTGACAATTTTGAAGGTCTGCCTGAGGGCATAGCCTTTCTCGAAAAACAAAACAGTCCAAAACAGGGAATCGGTTGTCTTTCTGACCTTCTCTCCCTTGACCGCAAACACCGTAAAGCAATCAATGCCGCGCTTGGAGATCTTCTCGGCTATTATATCTGCCGGACACTTGACGATGCAAAACAGTCCATTGCAGCTCTTGCGCGATCAGACAAGGGAAAAGTACACTTTCTTGTCCTTGAACTTGTAAAAGAGAGCGTAACGAAAAATCGTGCCGTCCCTGAAAATGAAGCCCTGAGAGTCATTGATCTCTTGCGTTTCCCGCCGGAACTTGAGCCGGCACTTGCCTTGATGCTGGATGAAACCTACCTCGTCAGCGACCTCAACGCTGCCGAATCGCTTGCCGTCCATCACCCGCAAGCTTCATTTGTCACCCATGATGGTGAAAAATTTTCCGGAAAAGGCTTTCTGTTCGGCGGCAGTTCAAAAGTCAATGAAGGGCTTCGACTGGGCAAAAAAGCTGAACGTGACCGACTGCTCCAGGAACAGCAGACACTGGACAAAACCATTCAGGAAGAAGAACTGACGCTGACGGAGCTTAACAGGGAAATCGAAGCACAGAAAAAAAATCAACAACGTTCTGAAACAGAAAAACACCGCATGGAACTTGCTCTCCTTGAAAAAAGTCTGACACGGATCGATGCCGAAAAAAACTCACGCCGTCAGACTTTAGAGCGCATGGAAGCCGAAATCCGGGAGATCCTTGACGGACAGCAACAGCTTGAACTGGAAACGGCAGCATTGATTCCTGCAATACATGAACACGAATCACACTTCAATACCGCATTGGAATTGGTGCAGGAAGCGCAGGAAAATCTTGCTGCTCTTGAAACCCGCCATCACCAGCTCAGCCTTGACGTTCAGAAAAAACAAAGCCTTTACAGGGACTCGCTTCTTGAACTTGAAAAGCTCGATTTCAGAATTGGAGCTGCAGAACAAAATCGGAAACTATTGCTTGACGAAATTAAAAACCTTGAATCCGAATCCGCTCATCTCACCGATAAAACCGAAAAACTGGAATACAACCAAGCAATGGTTAAACGTGAATTTGAGGAACTGATGATCCTGAGCGTCGGTGAACAGGAACAACTGAAAATACTTGAACTCAATTACAGGGAACTGCAGTCGGCAAACCATGAGGCCCACAGCAAGCTCAGGGATCTCCGCCGACAGCATGAAATCAGCCAGCAAATCCTTCTCTCGCTGCTCTCTGAAGAGAGAGAAACCGCACAATTGCTCGATCACCTCATAACGGCAATCAAGGTAAAATACAACACCGATCTTACCCTTTTCGAAACACCGCCGCATGAAGAACCATTTGATCAGACGATGGCAACCGAAAAACTTGCCTTACTTGAAAGCCAGAGAGAGCAGTTCGGCGCGGTCAATGAACTGGCGCTTGAGGAGTATGAAGCCGAAAAAGATCGACTTGATTTTCTTCTTGAGCAAAAAGAAG
>JAAXUM010000322.1 GCA_013336025.1 Chlorobiaceae bacterium | reverse complement strand
ATCTCATTGATTACGGGAATTAATGGACACTCCTATGAGCGACAAGAAAGAACTTCTCTGGCAGAGCCGGTTTTCCGAACCTTTTGATCGTGATGCGCTCCTGTTCTCGTCATCGGTTCATATCGATAAAGCGTTGTTCCGCGAAGATATCGAGGGGTCGATCGCTCATGTCACCATGCTTGCCGAACAGGATATCATCAGTGATGCCGAATGTGCCGATCTGGTTCAGGGGCTCAGGGAGATCGAGGAGGAACTTGCCTCCGGCACCCTCGTTCCGCACTGGGAGGACGAGGATATTCATACGGTTATTGAAAACCGGCTGAAGGAAAAAATAGGTCAGACAGCCGGAAAAATCCATTCGGGAAGAAGCCGAAACGACCAGGTTGCCACCGATACGCGGCTCTATCTGAGAAAAAAGATCGCCGAACTGCAGGATGCGGTGCAGGCCATGCAGCAGATGCTGATAGGGAAAGCCGAAACATACAAGGAAACGATTATTTTCGGCTATACCCACCTGCAGCGGGCGCAGCCGATCTCTGCCGGCCACTACTATCTCGCCTGGTTCAGCATGTTCAGACGCGACAGGGAGCGGCTCCGTGATCTTCTCCGACGGGTGAACATCTCACCGCTCGGAGCGGCGGCATTTGCCGGAAGCACGCTCCCGCTCAATCCGGCACGAACGGCCGAGCTGCTTGCGTTTGACGATATATTTTCGAACAGCATCGATGCCGTCAGCGACAGGGATATTCTGATCGAGTTTATCTCCGCCTGCTCGATCATGATGATGCATCTGTCGCGATTTGCCGAAGACCTGATTCTCTGGAGCTCCTACGAGTTCGGCTATCTTGAAATCAGCGATGCGTTTGCAACAGGTTCATCCCTGATGCCGCAGAAAAAAAACGCCGATATTGCCGAACTGGTGAGGGGAAAAACCGGAAGGGTTTACGGTAACCTCGTGAGCATGCTGACCATCATGAAAGGGCTTCCGCTCTCCTACAACCGCGACATGCAGGAAGACAAGCAGCCGCTTTTTGATACGGCGGAAACCACCATCAGCAGCATGCGGATTTTCACCAAACTGATCGGGCATACGACGCTGAAGGTGGAACGGCTCAGATCGCTGACATCGGAGGATCTGAGCCTTGCGACCGAGATTGCCGAGTACCTCGTTTCCAGAAACCTCCCTTTCCGCGAGGCTCACCGGATAACGGGCAAAATCGTCACCTTCAGCATCAGCGAAGGCATAACGCTTCCAAGAATAACGCTGGAGCAGTTCAGAACATTTTCGCCCCTTTTCGACACCGCCATATACGACTCGCTTAAACCTGAAGCGAGCGTGAACTCAAAGAAAACGCACGGAAGCTGCTCGTTCCGATCCGTTGAAGCACAGCTTGCCGAAGCAAGAGCGCAGATGCAGGAAAACAGGTAGCGTTACGCGGCGCTGAAAAACGACCCGGTATCGAGTGCCGGGATAACGGGGTTTTACGATGTCCCTCCCATGGTCGCCATCATGAGGGTCTCTCCTTACTTCAATGTCTGCGATCCGCTGTCAGGCGGAATCATGTCCGACATGATTTCGGCAGATCTGTTGAGCATGAAATCCTTTGAAGGATTTTTAACGCCATCCTGCTCAACCGACCATGACTGCTCGATCTGCTTCAGGCGCTCACTTTCAGTCTTGAATGTTTTTTCGTTAAGGGAAACAATCTTCTTTTTGCGAATGGCATTCAGTGAACCAAGGTCGCGCATGTAATCCTGATAAACCTTCTGGCTGGATGAGCGAGCCCGGTATTGCTGTTGCAGACGTCCTATGCCTTCTCTTCCTGTTGTACCGAGAGGAGTGTACAGCGCTTTTGAAATAGAGCTCCAGGGCAAACTGCTGGTATAGGTATCCTCTCCGACAGATGAGGTATCGATCAGGGATGAGATGGCTATGTCCGGTACAACGCCCTTGTGCTGGGTGCTTTCACCGGATATCCGGTAGAATTTTGCAATAGTCAGTTTCATCTGGCCAAGTTCGCTCTTGCTGGCAAAAAAACTGAACGGACGGGTGAGCTTTACAATGCTCTGCACGGTTCCTTTGCCAAACGTTCGCTCACCGATGATAACTCCCCTGCCGTAATCCTGAATTGCTGCGGCAAAAATTTCAGATGCCGAAGCGCTGTACCGGTTTACCAGAACGGCAAGCGGGCCGTCAAACAGCACTCTGTTATCTTCATCCCTGAGTACCATTTTACCCCCTGTGGAATTGCTGACCTGAACGACCGGGCCATTGGGAATAAACAGACCAGTCACATTGACGGCCTCCTCAAGCGATCCCCCGCCATTATCCCTGAGATCGATGATGATGCCCTGAACCCTTTGTGCCTTGAGTTCACCGATTATCCTTGCGACATCCCTCGTTGTACTGTTGTACCTGCCGGCATGAAGTTTCTGGGCTTCAAAATCAAGATAAAAGGACGGAATGGTAATCACGCCGATTTTCTCATTATTGAGCGTCATGATTCTCTTCTGTGCCGCCTGTTCCTCAAGGTTGATTTTATCACGAACAAGCAGAACGATCTTTGCCGGACCTCTCCCCGCCTGGCTTGCGGGAAGAATTTTCAGCCGGACAAATGTCCCTTTCGGTCCGCGGATCTTTTTGACAACATCATTGAGTCGCCATCCTGTCACATCTACTATTTCAGAAGTCCGCCCC
>JAAXUM010000321.1 GCA_013336025.1 Chlorobiaceae bacterium | reverse complement strand
TCATGGCAGCGGCAGCGGTGAAAACTATGCATACAGTTTTTCCAACCAGTCGGGTTCTCATCAGAGCAGTCTCGGTTTTTATACAACCGGCCAGACCTACGACGGAAGAAACGGCTACTCTCTCAGACTACTCGGTATGGAACGCGGCATAAACGATAATGCAGAAAGCAGAAGCATCGTCATTCATGGTGCAGACTATGTTTCTCATGATTATATAAGAAGAACAGGGCGGCTTGGAAGAAGCCAGGGTTGTCCTGCCGTATCACTGGACAGTTTTCAGGAGGTTATCGACCTTATCAAGGGAGGCAGTTGCCTGTTTATCTATCACAGTGATATTGAGTATACATCGGCATCTTCGCTGCTGAACCCTGATCTTGCACGTTTTCAGGCTGGATACGGAGGTCAGTCCTGATGCCTCTTTTCAGTGTTATTACTTATTTACTCGTTTGTCTCGCGTTCAGTCCGGTTAAACAGGAGTCTCGTCAGCAGTTTCAGTCTGATTCTTCAGCACAGTCGAAGCAGCCGGCAAAGCCTGTTCTCAGTCCGGTTGCAGAACAGATACGCTGTCATTTTGAAAAGACACAGCTTACTGCTCCGTCAGATGCCGCCCGTAAAACCTTTAACAGTCAGCTTGCTCTTTTTTATGCAGCAAGGGAGTATAAGCCGGTCTGGACAAAACAGACCATGGTTGCAGAGCTGATAACCGCCATTGACAATGCCGAACAGCACGGTTTGATTCCTGCTGATTATCATAGCGCGCAAATCAGGGAATTTTCCACAAATCCTCCATTGACCCCTCAGTTGCAGGCACGGTATGATCTGCTTCTGAGCGATGCATTTGTTACTCTTGCCTATCACTTGCGGTTTGGAAAGGTTTCGCCGGAAAGTCTTGACCCCAACTGGAACCTGAGTCGTACTCTTGCAAAAAGCGCACTTGAGTTCAGACTTCAGCAGGCTATTGCTGCTGAGAGGATTGCCGCTGTTCTCGATGAGCTTTCACCCCGGCATCCCGGTTATGAAAGGATGAAAAAAGGACTGGCGCACTATCGGTTTATTGTGAAAACAGGTGGCTGGCAGAAAGTGCCCGAAGGGAAAAAAATCACGGAAGGTGATCGTGACAACCGTGTACGCCAGATTCGCAGGCGTCTTCAGGAGTCCGGTGATCTGGTTTTCCGCGCAGCAGATACCTCCAGAGTTTTCAGCAAAGCCATGGCTGATGCTGTTGTCCGGTTCCAGAAACGAAATGGTCTCAATGTTGACGGAGCAGCCGGAGCGGAGACGGTCAGGGAGATGAACATTTCGGCAGCAGAGCGTATTGAGCAGATTCGTATCAATATGGAGCGGTACCGCTGGTTTCTTGGTGATCTTGAACAGACAGCTATTCTTGTGAATATTCCGGCATTTACGCTGCAATATATCAATAACGGTCAACCTCGCTGGGAGACAAAGGTCATCGTCGGCAAAGCCGGACGTGAAACCCCGTTGTTCAAAGCCGATATGCAGTACATCGTTTTTAATCCGCAATGGGTGATTCCGCCTACCATTCTTGCCAAAGATGCGCTCCCGGGAATTCGTAAAAGCCGATCCTATCTCTACAGCAGAAACCTGAAAGTCATTGACCGGAACGGAAGGGTTGTTGATCCTGCAACGGTCAACTGGTCGCAGTACACGGCGGCTAACCTGCCATACCGGCTGCAGCAGACTGCCGGAGATCACGGTTCGCTTGGACGAGTCAAGTTCATGCTTCCAAACAAACATATTGTTTATCTGCACGACACTCCCCACAAGGAGTTGTTTCAAAAAAGCACCAGAAACTACAGTTCCGGCTGTATCAGAGTGCAGAATCCTCTCGAACTTGCCAAACTGGTGTTGCAGGACAGCGTCAAATGGAACAGTGAGGGGATAAATGCTGCGGTCAGGACGGGAAAAACAAGCAATGTTAATCTCCCGAAAAATATTCCGGTCTATCTGCTCTACCTGACTGCTTTTCCCCAGGATGATGTTATTAACTTCCGTGGAGATGTCTATAACCGGGATAACGATGTCCGAAAAGCACTGAACAACCCTCTTCCTGAATTCAAAACGGAAAGCTGCGGCTTATAGAATCATGTCATTTCCGGTAAGCATTACGGTTGAGCGGGAGTTTTATACCTCCTGCACTCCTCAAAAAGTGTTTCTTCTGCTTGCCGATGTTCCGCGATCAGCCTCCCATTTTCCGAAAGTAGATCAGCTTGTGGATCTTGGGGGCAACGCGTATCGCTGGGAGATGGAAAAGATCGGTATCGGCAGTTATACCCTTCAGCAGACGATCTATGCCTGTCGCTACAATGCTGATGAGGAGACGCTCAAGGTTTTCTGGACGTCGCTTTCCGGAGTCGGCAATGCCATCGTCAATGGCGAATGGAACCTCACTCCGAAAGATGGCGGTACCATGATAAACCTTAAAACATCAGGCGATCTTACCGTCGATCTCCCCTCATTTCTGCAATTCATTCTCTCACCGCTGGTTGTCATGGAGTTCACCGGCATGATTGACCGTTATATCGCAAATCTCCAGGAGAGCTTCAGCAAGCCCTGACTGTTCATTTTTTTAAATGAAGGGTCGGTGTCATGCCGAACGAAAACCGCCGGGTTACCTGTTGTGCATAAAAAGTCACGCATCTGATTGTTGTCGCTCAACAACAAAGACTTCTTCAGCATGAAAAA
>JAAXUM010000320.1 GCA_013336025.1 Chlorobiaceae bacterium | reverse complement strand
TGAACAGAATGGCTTATATATCTTCCTGCAGGTTGATGCTGGACTGATTACATGAAAAGTGACTGCTCAGTGAAACCCCGATCCAGTCCACGCTGCTGCTTCTGATAACCAGCGCCCGTGAACAGGAAAAGTCGTTTATGAAATTTTTTATGCGGACTGCGCTTCAGAAATCATCTTTTTTTACCATCTTGCCAGCTGTAAAGAACAATCATCCCGGTATATTTTTGCCCTATGACAAAAGCAACCGTTGCGGCCATCATCGCGCCGGACAGCGAAAACCGATCGACGGTTTTGCTGACCCGTCGGAATGTCAAGCCCTTCAAGGGATGCTGGTGCCTGCCTGGTGGTCATATCGATCGTGGAGAAACCGCGCTTGCTGCAGTTATTCGTGAGGTTGCAGAAGAGATCGGCCTTGAGTTCATTGATCCCGCTTTTCTCACCTGCAATGACGAAATCTTTCCCGAATTCAGCTTTTATGCCGTTGTGCTTGCATTCTACGGAACCGCAAGAGGAACTCCCCGTCTGATGCCTCAGGAGGTTACGGAGTTCTCCTGGTTCCCCCTTCATGAAGCACTCTTGTTGCCGCTTGCATTCAATCACCTGCAGATACTTGACCGATATGCCAGACTCTTTCCTGCACCGTAACCCTTCGATATCTGTTATTTTCTTCCTCTTACTGCTTCTTGCTGCAGGATGCAGCGGAAAACAGCAGGAGAGAAGCCATGAAAAACAAGCCGGAAATAAACCGAGAATTGTCAGTCTTGCCCCGAGTGTTACAGAAATGATCTATGCAGTAGGTGCCGGGGATCAGCTCATTGGCAGAACTTCAGCATGTGACTGGCCAAAGGAAGCCGAAAAAGTGCAGGTGGTTGGAGCGTTCGGTAAACCATCACTTGAAATTCTGGCCTCTCTGCATCCGGATATTGTGCTTGATGTTGATCTTGCCGACGAACAGAATGGTAAAAAAATCGAGGCGCTCGGAATCAGACGTGAGCGCGTCGCCTGCAGTACGCCGGATGATATAGCACCTGCCCTGAGAAAAATCGGACAATTGACCGGACACCGGAGAGAAGCCGACAGTCTTGCCGCTCGTATCACCAAAGGTCTTCTGACATTCAGAAAGGAAGCAGAAGAGGCAACCCGCAAACCCTCTGTCTATCTTGAGATCTGGGACGATCCGCTCTGGACCGGAGGAAAAAACAGCTACACATCAGCCCTGATCTGGTATGCCGGAGGAAAAAATATCGGTGATCAGGTAGAGAAGGAGTATTTTGAAATCTCGCCTGAATGGGTTGTAAAAATAAATCCCGATATCATTGCCTGCATGTATATGTCAAACAAATCATCCGGAGCAGAAACGGTACGAAATCGGGCTGGTTGGGAATCAATCAATGCCGTGAAAAACAACCGGGTTTATGAGCGGTTCGACAACAGTCTTTTTCTTCGCTCAGGTCCGAGGGTACTCGAAGGGATTGAACAACTCCAAAAAATCATGCGTTCCGAATAGTTACGCTTTCACGGGTTTTTTAAACCCGTGATATCAAAAAAGGCTATGTTTTGTTATCTTGGGAGCTTTAGCGCAATAATAGAACCTGCATGCATGAAGAAGTCCCCACTGGTCATCCTTCTCCTCACCGTACTCCTTGATCTGATCGGCTTCGGCATTGTCCTGCCGCTTCTTCCGACCTACGCCAAAGATCTTGGTGCCAGCCCGCTGCTGATCGGCCTTATTGCTGCTATTTTCTCCATCATGCAATTCATTTTTTCCCCGCTCTGGGGTAAACTGAGCGATAAAATCGGTCGCCGGCCGGTCATGCTCATCAGTATTTTCATTACCGCTGTCTCCTATTTTGTTTTTTCACAGGCCATCACCATACCACTTCTTATTTTTGCCAGAGGTCTTTCAGGAATAGGATCCGCAAATATTGCTGCTGCACAGGCATACATCACCGATGTCACCGACAATCAAAACCGCTCCAAAGCCATGGGAATGATGGGCGCGGCTTTCGGTATCGGATTTATTATCGGGCCATTGATCGGCGGGCTGCTCAAGCACAATTACGGCATTGCCATGGTGGGCTATGTAGCGTCATCTCTGATCTTTGTTGACTTTATTCTGGCAATTTTCCTCTTGCCGGAATCGAATAAAAATGCGATAAAATTCAATTTCGGATTTCTTAAACGACAATCCGGAACCAGCACATCAAATGGTCAGCCATCGAGTTCGACAGGTAATAAAATTCAAGCCTACATAGAGAGCCTTAAACTTGCCTTCAGCTCACGTCCCCTTGCTCTCCTGATGATTGCCAACTATGTCTTCACCTTTGCCATAGTCAATATGCAGGTTGCCTCGATTCTGCTTTGGAAAGAGTATTTTCATGCTTCCGATCAGGCTATAGGCTATCTCTTCGCTTATGTGGGATTCTTTTCCGTTATTGTTCAGGGCGGACTGATCAGCAAACTGATCAAAGCGCTTGGTGAGCACAAACTGTTTTTCTGGGGACATCTTTTTACCTTTGCAGGGGTCTTTTTTATCCCTTTTCTGCCATCAGACACACTCTTTTCGTTTGGACTGTTCATCCTGTTTTTCTTTGCAATCGGAACAAGCCTTGTGGCTCCTATTAACATTTCGCTCATATCTCTCTATACCTACAAACAGAAGCAGGGGGAAATCCTCGGGTTATCACAATCCATCAACTCGTTTGCCCATAATGCGGGCAAACG
>JAAXUM010000319.1 GCA_013336025.1 Chlorobiaceae bacterium | reverse complement strand
GATTCAACTGCGTATATCACGCAGCCTCCGGTTCCGCTGGCGGTTCTCAACGCAGTCACACCAAAGACGATTGAAACGGCATTGATAGACGAACAGGCAGACTGTGTCCGCTTTGAGGGTGACGCTTTTGCGTTCTCCGTATCGACTCAAAACGCAAGGGCAGTGTATGACCACTCCGACGCCTTGCGTGCCACCGGGAAAAAGGTTATCTTAGGCGGCATCCATATCACTGTTTGCCCGGATGAAGCGATACGCCATGCGGACGCTATAGTAACCGGAGAAGCCGAAACCATCTGGCCGGAAGTTTGCGCCGATCTTTTGGCGGGAGAACTCAAAGAGCGATATGCCGGCTCCCCGACACCACCGTCACGGATGTCACCGGTGGATTATCGATTTTTCGGCAATCGCCGCTACCTAACGCCCGCTTCTCTTTTCGCCACCCGGGGATGTAATCGACGGTGCTCTTTCTGCGTCAGTTCGCGCTATATGGGACCGTATCGCACAAAACCGCTGGATGTGTTAGAACAGGAAATTGACCAGCTGACTGAACTTTATCCTGGGGCATTCCTGCAGTTTACCGACGACAATCTCCTTGCGAATCGAAATTATGGCACCGAATTGCTTGCATTGCTCCGCCGGAAAAAACGGCGTTTCGTCACTATGGTAACTGTCGATCAGTTTTGCGACAGCGCTCTTATGGAAGAGATGGCGTCGTCCGGCTGCTTGGGTGTGGCGGTGGGGGTCGAGTCCATAGATGACGACAATTGCGCCTCAGTGAGTAAATACCAGAATCTTCAAAAACCGTTTTCGGATGCTGTCCGTCATGCGAATAAGTACGGAATACAGACAGGTGCGCTTATTATGGTCGGCCTTCCTCACGACACGCCAGAAAGACTTGTGCGCACCCTGCACTATCTCAAACAGATACCGTGCACTGTATACGACATACGCATTCTGAGAATCTATCCGAGCACCTCTCTGTACAGCCAGATGCTTTCCTCCGGGGATGTAACCGAAGACTGGTGGCTGGAAAAGAAATCCGCTTCGACTTGCAACCATTTGCTTCCCAGTTGCTTAAGCATGCATTTCAAGCATAGCAGTTTTAATCCGATGCAACTTCAACATTTAGCGTTGCAACTCATTGCCGAGTTGAACTGGATGAAACACGATAGCGTTTCTCACATATTGCGCGTTGGCTACAGGGGACACGGGCTGAAATTTGCGGCGACGATGCTAACCGTCCGTCAGCGACAAGCCAAGCAAGCGCGAATGCTGCTCAAACAGGTGGAACAGGCTATGGTGGCAACCCACCTCGCCGTATAATTGCGTGTTTCTGTCTTCTATCCCGTAATGTGCAACTGATCGTGTAGGCTACTCCCAACCTGTTGAAGCTACAGGATAATGATGCTTAACTTTCCAAGTCTGCCATGAAAAAACTCTGCCTTAATGACTGCCCTCAACAAATTATCAACGTATACCTGAAAAATATAGTAGATTATTAAAGGAGAATAAATATGCGCCGTAGAAATGAATTCAAAACCTCTGCAGACATCAGAACATCTGGTGTGCCTGCCAGCGAACAAAGAAATAGATCGGGGAAAATTACTACTGCCGCAAAAGCATTCCGGGCAATAACTGCCGTCGTGGTTTTCGGAATTCCCCTAGTTGCCGGAACTGCTGCCCTGCTCAGTTACGGGGTTCACAAAGCATATAAGCGCATAACAGGTGCCCTATAGGTAGGCTATCAATTTCTGATGGTAATCAGACATCTCATGTAGTGCTCACATGATGGATAGTATCATGCGCAAAAGGCTATCTAGTCTGAAAAAACCCGGGGCTTAGATTTAGATTTTTGCTGATAAAGAGCACTGGGGGTAGCGCAGTTCAGTTAAGAATCAGGCTTGTAATCGTTCTTTTACTGGTAGATTCTCACTTTACATAATTCCCTGCCCTGACTTTCCCTCGACAATCGCTGCTCGTTGTGCTGATTCAGGTTTTATCGTTGTCAGCGATCAGCCCAAGGCATTCAATAATCGATTACCTGCACAGGGCGTCGTTCAGCCCAGATTGCCTCCGTGTGGTTCTTGTCAGGGCTCCGGTAAAGACCTCTTCCCTGCCCCATATCTCAACACTCTTTTTTGCCCGTGTGATAGCAGTATAGAGCAGCTCTTTTGTTAATACTTCAGACGGGCGGTCGGGAAGAAGAATTGCAACGTGATCAAACTCCGACCCCTGACTCTTGTGGATTGTCATGGCATAAACCGTTTCGCAGCCCTTCAGCCTGCCAGGCAAAAGCTTACGGAACCCTCCTCCCTCAGCGGGGAAAAATATTCTGAGCTCTCCGCCTGTCTCCAGGTCCGGGAAAAGAATACCAACGTCACCATTGAAGAGCTTGAGCTGGTAATCATTGGATGTAACCATGACAGGCTGGCACTTGTACCATCTTCCGCCGGTTTGTATGAGCCCGCGGCGCCGGCATAGATGCTCGATGATCCTGTTGACTGCGATGACACCATACGGCCCATGCCGCAACGCGCAGAGGAGGTGAAACCTGTTAAAGAGAGAAAAAGCCTCTTCAGGGCTTTTCGATGTGAGGTATTCGCCATATAATGGGAGATAGCTTTCTTCTATGATGTTTTCGAGATTTTCTGCCGGCGGTATGTCGCGCCAATGAATATCACCATGAGCTGTCCCTTTCAGCAAGTCAAGGGTCTGTGAAGTTTTTCCTTCA
>JAAXUM010000074.1 GCA_013336025.1 Chlorobiaceae bacterium | reverse complement strand
TTGTCTATCTGCCTTTTGAAGAGGTTCCGGATGTTTCGGATTTCGTCTCTCCGTTCATGGATTTTGAGTTTTATATCTATGGCAAGGTACAGAATGACAGCGACAATGGCCATCTGCACTACAGAGGTTATTCCAGAGAGGGTTTTTTGAAGGATCTGATGGAGTGTGACGGGGTTGTCTGCAATGCGGGATTCGAACTTCCCGGCGAGGCGCTCCATCTCGGAAAGAAATTGCTGCTGAGACCCCTTGACGGTCAGATTGAACAGGAATCGAATGCTCTTGCCATGGTGGAGCTTGGTTACGGTATGGCTATGCACAGCCTTGACGGAGACAAGCTTGGCGACTGGCTTCTTAAACCGGGAAGAGAGCCGCTGCATTACGCTAAAACGGTTGATTATATAGCCGAATGGATCGGAAGCGGTGAATGGGATCTTCTTTCAAAATATACTGAAGCAGCCTGGAAGAGGCTTTTCTGAGGAGATGTATGCATTTCAGAGATCTTGTGACAAGAACGAGAAGCTGCCGCAGGTTTGATGGCGGTTTCCGGGTGAGCGAGGGTATGCTGCACGATCTGGTGGAGCTGGCTTGTTATGCTCCCTCTGCTAAAAATCTTCAACCAATCAAATATGTTGGCGTTACGGATCCGGATCGTGCAACGGATGTTTTTTTCTGTCTTTCCTGGGCAGGTTATCTTGATGATTGGTCCGGTCCTGAAGAGTCGGAACGTCCTTCGGCATATCTCGTCATGCTTGGCGACAGCGCATTAAGCCCTTTTATTGCCTGTGACAGCGGGATTGCGGCACAGACCATTCTGCTTGGAGCCACGGATATGGGTCTTGGCGGATGTATTGTCGGATCCGTTGACCATGTTCGTCTGCGATTGCTTCTTGGAATTACCGGGCGGCTCGATATTCTTTTTGTGATCGCTCTTGGTAAGCCGGTTGAAACTATTGTTATTGATCAGATGGCGGAAGGAGACGATGTTCGATACTTCAGAGATAGTCATGATATTCATCATGTGCCAAAACGCATGGTCGAGGATGTGTTGTTGCGTGTTCACTGAAACAGTTTGTCATTAAAGGTTTTGCCTGTATGATCCGTATTGATGAGCTGCTGCGGGCATATCGACAGGGTTTTTTCCCTATGGCTGACCCTGACGATAAAAAGGTTTACTGGTGCCAGCCCTATAAACGGGCAGTGGTTCCTCTTGTGAGCTACAATCCATCCCGCGATGTTGCGAGAATGGTGCGCAAGAGAGAGTTCGAGGTGAGAATCAATTCCGATTTTGAAGGTGTGATTCGCGGTTGTGCCGCGCCACGAAAAAGCGACTGTCAAACATGGATCTCTCCTGAAATCATTCAGGCATATCTGACCCTTAATCAGCTCGGGGTGGCACATAGCGTTGAATGCTGGCATAACGGAGTACTGTCGGGTGGTTTATACGGTCTTGCAATGGGAGCGGCTTTTTTTGGAGAATCGATGTTTTTCCGTCGTTCCTATGCTTCGCAGGTCGCTTTTGATCATCTCGTTATGCGCTTGAAAGAGAGGGGCTATCTTCTGCTCGATGCCCAGATCATGAATCCACATCTCCAGAAACTGGGCGCGGTGGAGATAGATCATGACGAGTATATGCTTCAGCTTGATTGTGCACTCGGCAAAAAGATTCGTTTCATCTGAGGCGGGAAAATGGTAACTTATATGCTATTGTGTTTTGTGATCAATGACCTTTAATACTGGAGATTTTTATGTTATCGAGGGACTTAACGGAAAACCAGTCTCAGCCGCGAGTTATCATTTATTCCGGCAAGGGCGGAACGGGAAAAACCACGATATCCTCGTCAACAGCCGTAGCGCTTGCACGGCAGAACAAGAAAGTGCTGATCATGTCATCCGATCCGGCGCACTCATTGTCAGATGTCTTTGATACGCAAATCAGCCGTAATGACCCACAGCGGATTGAGAAAAATCTTTACGGACTTGAAATCGATACGATATACGAGCTGAAAAAAAACATGTCGGGGTTTCAGAAATTTGTCAATTCTTCCTATAAAAACCAGGGAATTGACAGTGGCATGGCTTCTGAGCTCACAACGCAGCCTGGCCTTGACGAAATTTTCGCCCTTAACCGTCTGGTTGATGAGGCTCAGTCCGGAAAATGGGATGCGGTTGTGCTTGATACTTCCCCGACAGGCAATACCCTTCGCCTTCTTGCCTATCCGGAAATTATTATTGGTGGCAATATGGGCAAGCAGTTTTTCAAGTTGTACAAAAGCATGTCATCCCTTGCCCGTCCACTGAGTGGTAACTCTATACCTGATGGAGAGTTTTTTAACGAGGTCAATGTGCTGCTCAAGCAGATGGAGGATATCAACAAATTCATTCTCAGCCCTGAGGTTACCTTCCGTCTGGTCTTGAACCCCGAGAAGCTTTCGATTCTTGAAACGAAACGAGCATATACCTTTATCCATCTGTATGGAATTAATATTGATGCCATAGTAATTAACAAGATTCTGCCTACATCAAAAACCGTCGGGGAGTATTTTGAGTTCTGGGCTGATCTCCATACGAAGTATCTCATGGAGATTGACAACTCTTTTTATCCGACTCCGGTGTTTCGATGCAATCTTCAGCGGACTGAGCCTATTGGATCCGATGCACTTCATGACATCAGCAAACTGGTGTTTGGAGAGCAGATTCCTGACAAAACGTTCTATGCAGGTAAAAATTTCTGGATCGAAAGCCGTAAAAATGTTGTCACTGAAGATCATCGTGAGATTCTCTGTATCAGAATTCCCTTTCTTAAAGATGCTGAAGAGGTGAAGGTGGAGCGGATGGGTACCGATATTGTGGTAACCGTCGATCGGGCACAAAGGATAATAACTCTTCCAAGAGCACTCTACAGTCTGGATCTGGAAGAGTATCTTATCGAGGATAATCTTCTTCGGGTAATCTTCAAGGAGACGCCGGTTGAAAAGGAAGAGGTGGAGTTGAGTGTAAACAAAAATATGCTTGACAAGCTTCGATCAATGAGAAGAATGAAGCTTTAGCTGTTGCTTTACGAAAAGCATCAGCGTGAAAATTTCTGAGGAAACAGTTTAAGTTTTCGGGGGAATCTTGTATCTTCTTTATTTTAAATATTCACATTAACGGGAATTTATATTCCGTTCTTTGTTAAAGAATCACAGTTTATATCATGCCCGAGAAAGCGCACTACGGTCTTTTAAAAGGAAAAAAAGGAATTGTTTTCGGCCCTCTTGATGAAAGCAGTATCGGATGGCAGATTGCACTTCATGCCTATCGGGAGGGTGCCGAGATTGCAATATCGAATGTCGCAACCGCTCTGCGTTTTGGCAATATTGAGGAACTTGCCCTTCTCTGCGGCAATGCTCCGGTTATTGTTTGCGATGCATCAAGAAACGAGGATGTCGATAATTGTTTCAGAGAGCTTAAGGAGAAAATGGGGGCTATTGATTTTATCGTACACTCCATTGGCATGTCTCAGAACATCCGCAAGCAGCTGCCTTACGAGGAGCTGAATTACGAATGGTTCATGAGGACACTGGATGTTTCCGGTCTTTCGCTGCACAGAATTGTTTCCTATGCCCTGAAAAATGAAGCAATCAATGCGGGAGGAAGTATTGTCGCACTTTCCTATATCGCATCGCAGAGGAATTACTGGACATATTCAGATATGGGAGATGCCAAATCCCTTCTTGAATCGATTGCCCGAAGCTATGGCCCGAGGCTTGCAAAACGTTCCATACGAATCAATACGGTTTCGCAAAGTCCGACCTATACGAAAGCCGGAAGCGGTATTCCGGGATTTGAGAAAATGTACGAATACAGTGATCTCATGTCTCCGCTTGGTAATGCATCTGCCGAAGAGTGTGCCGAATATACCATGACCTTGCTCAGTGATCTTTCACGAAAGGTCACCATGCAGAATCTCTTTCATGATGGTGGATACAGCTCGATGGGCGCAACCATTCCCATGATCAAGCTTGCTCATGAAGTGCTTAACGACAGGGAACTTGCCGCAAGAGTCGGACTTGATGATGTTTCGCCTTCAACGTAGTTTTTGACGAAAGAAGCCCAGGCATTTTTTTATCTCAGCGTTTATTAGCTATCAGGGTTGCCATGAACATCGTCGTGAGTTCCTGTTATAACGGAATACATGATGATGTTCAGGTGTTGCCTTGTCAGGCAGTCGAAATCCTTCAGAAGGTATTATCGACAGCCTCGGAATAACACCCTTTATACGAAGATTATTTTCGACTTTGTCGTATTTCCTCTGTCTGCAAATCCAATAACGCAACTTCTCCGGAAAGCCTTGTTCTTTAAGGTACTCCGGTAAAGGCAGAATATTGGCGATTTTCCGTTCAAGGGATAGCAGGAATATCTTTTTACGATGTATTCATTGGATTGATGCGGACAGTGATCAATCGTTGACCCCTGTCGGTTTGTTTGTTCGTAACAGGGTGCCTGGAAAAAAACTTGTCATAATTTCAGTATTTTATAATAAAAAAAATGTAAAAGACTATGGGAAAGAGTTCGACCATTATTTATACTAAAATTGATGAGGCGCCAGCTCTGGCTACCTATTCACTGCTTCCGGTCATCCAGGCATTTGCAAAGGGAACCGGCGTGGAGGTTGAGACAAGGGATATCTCGCTTGCAGGCAGAATCATAGCGAATTTTCCGGATAATCTGACTGAAGATCAGAAAATCTCGGACCAGCTTGCTGAACTCGGACAGCTGGCTCTGACACCTGAAGCCAATATTATCAAGCTTCCCAATATCAGCGCATCGATACCTCAATTGCAGGCTGCAATAAAAGAGTTGCAGTCACATGGTTATAACATTCCGGACTATCCGGAAGCGCCGGCAAACGATGCTGAAAAAGAGATTCAGTTACGGTACGCAAAAGTGCTTGGCAGCGCCGTCAACCCGGTTTTGCGTGAAGGTAATTCCGATCGTCGCGCGCCGCTTTCGGTGAAACAGTTTGCAAAGAAGCATCCGCACAAAATGGGCGCATGGAGCAATGATTCGAAATCACACGTAGCACATATGCACAGCGGTGATTTTTATGGCAGTGAACAATCGCTTACCGTGCAGGAGCCCACTTCGGTACGCATCGAGTTTGTTGACGGCAGTGGTGCGGTCAAGGTTCTGAAAGAGAAAACCGCTCTGCTTAAAGGCGAGGTGATCGATACGGCAGTTATGAATATTCGCTCTCTGCGTCAGTTTTTTGCGGATCAGATAGCCGATGCCAAGGCAAGCGGTATTCTGCTCTCCCTGCATTTGAAGGCAACCATGATGAAGGTTTCAGACCCTGTTATGTTCGGACATGCTGTTACGGTGTTTTACAAGGATGTATTTGAAAAATATGCATCGCTCATCAAAGAACTCGGTGTGAATGTTAACAATGGTCTTGGTGATCTTTACGCAAAAATCCAGAACCTTCCGGAAGCGCAGCGTGCGGAAATCGAGGCTGATATTCAGGCTGTTTATGCAACCCGTCCAGCTCTTGCCATGGTTGATTCCGATAAAGGAATAACCAATCTGCATGTGCCTAACGACATTATCGTTGATGCATCCATGCCGGTTGTTATCCGCGATTCCGGTAAGATGTGGGGCCCGGACGGTAAATTGCACGACACGAAAGCCATGATTCCCGATCGTTGCTATGCAACCATGTATCAGGCGATGGTGGAAGATTGCAAAACGAACGGCGCTTTTGATCCGTCTACGATCGGCACGGTGCCCAATGTCGGACTTATGGCGCAAAAAGCAGAGGAGTATGGATCGCATGATAAAACCTTCATGGCTCCAGGAAACGGTTCTGTCCGTGTTGTTGATGCTGCAGGTTCCGTTCTGATGGAGCAGCCGGTCGAAGAGGGTGATATTTTCAGAATGTGTCAGGTCAAGGATGCTCCCATTCGTGACTGGGTAAAACTTGCTGTCAACCGGGCAAAGGCAACCGGGTCTCCCGCTGTATTCTGGCTCGACAGCAACCGTGCACATGACACGGAGATTATCGCAAAGGTTAACGAGTATCTTAAAGAGCACGACACAACCGGTCTGGAAATCTGCATTATGACTCCGGTTGAAGCCATGAAGTTTTCTCTCGAACGCTTCAGGGCGGGTAAAGACACTATTTCAGTAACCGGGAACGTACTTCGTGATTACCTGACCGATCTTTTCCCGATCATAGAGCTTGGCACCAGCGCAAAAATGCTTTCAATTGTACCGCTCATGAACGGAGGCGGACTGTTTGAAACCGGTGCAGGCGGTTCAGCTCCCAAACATGTGCAGCAGTTCCAGAAAGAGGGGTACCTCCGCTGGGATTCCCTTGGCGAATTCTCTGCGCTCGCCGCATCGCTTGAGTATCTTGCAAATGCTTTCAGGAACAGCAAGGCGCAGGTGCTTGCCGATACACTCGATCAGGCTATCGGCAAGTTCCTCGACAACAGCAAATCACCGGCTCGCAAGGTTGGCCAGATTGACAATCGCGGAAGCCACTTCTACCTTGCGCTCTACTGGGCAGAGGCGCTTGCTGCGCAGAGTGCCGATCAGGAGCTGCATGCCCGTTTTGCAGGAGTTGCACAACAACTTGCCGAAAATGAAGCGGTCATCAACACTGAACTTATCGGAGCGCAGGGCAGCCCTGTCGATATGGGCGGCTATTATCATCCAAGCGATGAGCTGACTTCAAAAGCAATGCGTCCAAGCGCAACCTTCAACGCCATCATTGATGCCATGTGATATAAGAAACAGCATCTGTCAGAAAAGCCCGGATTTTCCGGGCTTTTCTGTTTCAGCTCTGTTGGGAGGATGACTTTGCTTGTGACGGCGCAGATATCCGCAGCAGTTGATTTTCAGTATTGCTCTGATCACGGCCGAGTGAGAGTTTTTGACTCTGCCCAGGCATAAAGAAAGGCACCCTGACTCAGCTTTTGCACTACCTCATCGATATCATTGGTTGAAACAACAAAGCATCCATTGCTTCTTCCTATTCTCGGTCCGTTCAATGTTATGAGGTTTATGAAGATATATCGCAATGAGACGTATTCTGCCGAATGCAGCACAATATCACGACTGAATGCATTGCCATTCACTGATGATTCAAGGCCTTCGAGGCGCAGTGCTTTTCCGTGTTCGCCTTTGTAGACTTCAAGGACTTTAAATAGACCCAGACTGCTCATGTTTGATTCCGGAGTATCTGAAAACCATGTTGCAAAAAGTTCGCCTGACTTTTTTCCGTGCGCCACACGATAAAAAAATTCTTTCCCGGTTTTCAGATCAATAAGAGCCAATCGTTTGATGTAGGAGGGTTTTGAGAAATCCACGACGGCAAG
>JAAXUM010000318.1 GCA_013336025.1 Chlorobiaceae bacterium | reverse complement strand
TATGGGCACGGCCAGAAGTATGGGTATTGTTGTTGAAAATTGATATTGTCTGCCGATTTGGCTGTGGGAGGCTTACTGCCGCTTTTTTAACCACTATGAAAGGATAACTAACGATGGCTGGAAAAAAATACAGAGATGCTGTAGCAAAAACGGATCGATTTCTGGAGTATGATCTTGTTGATGCAGTAGAAAAAATCAAAGAGATAACGCAGGTCAGGTTTGATGCTACCATTGATGTGGCAATGAAGCTTGGCGTTGATCCCCGCCACGCAGATCAGGTTGTGCGTGGTACCGTCATGCTTCCGCATGGTACCGGCAAGACGGTATCAGTTCTGGTTGTATGCAAAGAGGCCAAAGCGGAAGAGGCTGCTGCTGCTGGTGCCGACTTTATCGGATTTGAGGAGTACATTGAAAAAATTCAGAACGGCTGGACAGGAGTTGATGTTATCATCGCCACGCCGGATGTTATGGGTCAGCTTGGTAAAGTGGCAAAAATTCTTGGTCCAAGGGGTCTTATGCCCAACCCTAAATCAGGTACCGTTACCATGGATGTAGCCAAGGCGGTTAAGGAAGTAAAGGCTGGTAAAATTGAATTCAGGGTTGACAAGGCCGGTAATATTCACGCTCCTGTCGGCAAGGTTTCGTTTCAGTCAGAGCAGCTGATAGAAAACATTACCAGTTTTCTTAAAGAGGTTGTGCGCCTTAAGCCATCTGCGGCTAAAGGACAATATGTGCAGGGGATCGCGCTTTCGAGCACCATGTCTCCGAGCGTCAAGGTCAAAAGGGAAAAATTTGTTGCCTAACAATAACGGTTTATACGATGAAGCGAGATAAAAAAGAACAGATTGTCCAGGACGTCGCGGAAAAGATCGACAGGTCACAGGGTATATATTTAACCGAGTTTCAGGGGTTAAGCGTCGCAAAGATGGCTGAGCTTCGTAACGAGTTCAGAAAAGCAGGGGTTGAGTATCGGGTTGTTAAAAACACCCTGATTAAAAAAGCTCTCAGAGACCTCTCTTCAGCTGACAGGCTTGCTTCCGGTCTCAAGAGTACGACAGCAGTTGCTTTTGGTTACGATGATCCTCTTGCGCCAGCTAAAATCATCAGAAAGTTCAGTAAGACCAACGAAGCGCTGAAGTTTAAAATGGCGGCCATTGACGGTGTTGTCTACGACGCCGATTCACTGCCTGCGCTTTCTGAAATGTTGAGCAAGACGGAAAATGTCGGCAGAGCTGCGGGTCTTATAAACGGTGTGGTGAGTTCTGTGCCAAGGGTTGTCAATGCTGTCGCAACAAATCTTGTTTCTGTACTCGATCAGATTGCAAAACAGAAACAGTGAAATTCAACAAAGTCTATTACGCACTCAAGAGAATATTAATTTACAATTAAACAAGAGAGGGAAATAATGTCTATCGAAACACTTGTAGAGGAAATAGGTAAGCTTACTCTTACTGAGGCATCTGAGCTGGTCAAAGCATTGGAAGAGAAGTTTGGCGTAAGCGCAGCTCCTGCTATGATGGCCGGTGTTATGGCGGCAGCTCCTGCTGGCGACGTCCCTGCACAGGAAGAAAAAACCGAGTTTGATGTTGTTCTTACTGCTGCTGGCGAAAGCAAGATCAATGTCATCAAAGTTGTTCGCGCACTGACTGGTCTTGGTCTGAAAGAGGCTAAGGATCTGGTTGATGGTGCACCGAAAACGGTAAAAGAGGGTATTTCAAAGGATGAAGCCGAAAAAGTAGCAAAAGAGCTCAAAGATGTTGGAGCATCTGTAGAACTGAAGTGATCTTTTTCAAGCTTCAATACACCAACAAGCTCCGTGTCCAAGAGATGCGGAGCTTTGTCCGTTTCTTTTATTTTGTCCTGATGCCCGTTTTCCGGTAGTAATGATAGCGGCTCAGTCGGACACGGATGTTCGGCTGAGTTTTTTGCGGTTCTTTGTAATGACTTAATTTGTTAGATATTCATGCAATTTGATAAAAGCGAGGTGCATGTGAAAGTGGCTGACGCAACACCAACACCGTGTATTGACTTTTCGAAAATCCAGAGTGTTATAGATCCTCCCGACCTATTAAAAGTTCAGTTAGATTCGTTTCATAATTTTATACAGGATAGCGTTCCGCTTGCAAAAAGAAGAGATCAGGGTCTTGAGAGAGTGCTTCGCAGCGCATTTCCCATTACTGATACTCGCGGTCTCTATCTTCTGGAGTATATATCCTACAGCTTCGATAAACCGAAGTATACGGTCGAAGACTGTATTGAGCGTGGGCTCACCTATGATGTTTCGCTGAAAGTCAAGCTTAAGCTATCCTACAAGGATGAACCTGATGAAGCGGATTGGAAAGAGACCATTCAGCAGGAAGTATATCTTGGCAGAATTCCCTATATGACAGAGCGCGGTACGTTTATTGTTAACGGAGCCGAGCGTGTTGTTGTCGCCCAGTTGCATCGTTCTCCTGGAGTTGTATTCAGTGAAGCGATTCATCCTAACGGCAAAAAAATGTATTCGGCAAAGATTGTGCCGACAAGGGGTTCATGGATTGAATTTCAGACTGATATTAATAATCAGATATTTGTCTATATCGACCAGAAGAAAAACTTTCTGGTAACGGCACTTCTGCGCGCAATCGGGTTTGCCAAAGATGAAGATATTCTCGGTCTGTTTGATCTTGTTGAAGAGGTGAAAATAACCTCGACAAAAAAAGAACAGCTTATCGGGCAGTATCTTGCTTCAGATATTGTTGATATGCAGACTGGCGAGGTT
>JAAXUM010000073.1 GCA_013336025.1 Chlorobiaceae bacterium | reverse complement strand
TTGTTATTTTGCAGGCTTTTATGTGGGGTGTGGACGATAGAAGATTCGAACTTCTGACCTCTACAGTGTCAATGTAGCGCTCTAACCAACTGAGCTAATCGTCCTCTCTGAAAGGGTGTTAATATATAATTTCGCAGATAAAAAACAAAACGGCTTCAGGGACGTTTTACGCGATTTTCTTCTTCTTGCCGTCGCCTGAATAGAACTCGGGCTCGGAGCGGTTTTCAATCGTGTCTGCGGTTATAACACACTTTTTGACTCCTTTGAGGGTCGGAAGCTCGAACATGATATCGATCATCACGCTTTCAAGAACCGAACGGAGCGCACGGGCGCCTGTTCCTCTGTCGATTGCGATATCGACTACCTTGTCGAGAGCTTCATCGGTAAATTCGAGCTCAACCCCATCCATTTCAAAGAGTTTTTTATACTGTTTGATAATGGCGTTTTTCGGTTCTACGAGAATGCTTCGAAGAGCTGTTTCGTCAAGGGGATCAAGGGTTGAAATCACCGGGAGTCTGCCGATAAATTCGGGAATAAGTCCATATTCGTGCAGGTCGTCCTGGGTGACAAACCTGAGAATTTCAGGATCGTATCCGGTGTGTTTGTTTTTAACCTTCGAGCCAAATCCCATGGAGGATTTTGAGACTCTTCTTGCAATAAGCTTGTCGAGCCCTTCGAAAGCGCCGCCGCAAATAAAAAGAATATTGCGGGTATTGATATTGATGAGCTGCTGTTCGGGATGTTTCCGGCCTCCTTTTGGCGGAACACCGACTACCGATCCTTCGAGTATCTTTAAAAGCGCCTGCTGAACCCCTTCGCCGGAGACATCTCTGGTAATTGATACATTGGCTGATTTACGGGCTATCTTGTCAATTTCGTCAACATAGATAATACCGCGTTCGGTACGTTCGAGATTGAAGTCCGAGGCGTGAAGAAGACGGGCAAGAATGGTTTCGACATCATCGCCAACATAACCGGCTTCGGTGAGGGATGTTGCATCGGCAATCGTGAAGGGGACATCGAGAAGGTTGGCAAGCGTCTGGGCAAGCAGAGTCTTGCCTGTTCCTGTTGGCCCGATGAGAAGAATATTGCTCTTCTCTATAACCACTTCATCCGAATCGTGTGCCCATTCCTGGGAATCAATTCTTTTATAATGGTTGTATACCGCAACGGCAAGCGATTTTTTTGCGATTTCCTGTCCGACAACATACTGCCCGAGCGATTCCATGATGGCTTTCGGACTGATCAGACGGGTTTGAAACGTTGATTCCTGCGCACGTTTGGCGGATGGGTTTATTGCGCTGATCTCCTTGCGTAAAATTTCGTAGGATGTTTTTATACAGCGATCACAGATAAAGGCATTCGGGCCAGCAACCATGCTGTTGACTTCATGCGTGTTTCTCCCACAAAAAGAACAGAGAACCTGTTCATTGCCGTTACCTGTTTTGCCTTTTCCTTTTACTGGCTCTTTTGTCATGTAGTGGTATCGCCTTTGCGAAATAGTTTGAGTATTCTTTAAATGCCCATCCTGGCAAGAGAGTCAAGCACATGCTGAATCGCAAGACTCAGCCGGGGATGGTCGGCTTCAAAGTGCTTGAGTGCTTCGCCAAGGCGTTCGGATACAGGTTCAGGCTCTTTCATGTGCGGACCACCCTCATGAACAAGTTTCTGAATGTCTTCCCTTAACTGTGCAAGTACTGCTACGGTACTTTCGTCAACGGTTTCAACATGTTCGAGCTCTGCATGGAGCTTCGTAAGCAGTTCCTGCAATTGCTGCTGTTCCATAGGCAACCTTTTTTTACCTGATCTTATGAAGACCTCTGTGATATTGTAACAGACCGCTGCAAAAAATCATTATCGTCAACAGCTTGAAGAGCGGTCTGTCTGTACTTGTTTAATCTATAACACTGACTGAGAGTGAAACGTTTAGGGCAAGCTTGTCTGGCCCATAAGAAAGCGGTCGCATTCACGCGCGGCACCCCGGCCTTCATTGATTGCCCAGACAACAAGGCTCTGGCCACGCCGCGCATCACCTGCTGCAAAAATCCTTTCGCGACTGGTGCGATAGCTTTTTTCATCAGCCTTGATGTTCGAACGTTCATCCTGAAGAATCTGCATCGCTTGAAGAAGATGCTCTTCCGGGCCAACAAATCCCATTGCGAGCAGCACAAGCTGGGCCGGATAGATCTGTTCTGTGCCGGCAAGCGGCTGTGGAACAAAGCGTCCGTCAACTTTTACCCACTCTACACTTGAAACTTCAACGGCACAAAGTTCACCCTGATCGTCTGAAAGAAATTTCTTGGTCATCATGGAGTACTTACGAGGGTCCTCACCCTGCACTGCAGCAGCTTCTTCCTGACCATAATCAACCTTGAAGGTTTTCGGCCACTCCGGCCATGGATTATCCAGCTGCCGTTCAAGCGGGGGTTTCGGCATTATCTCGAGCTGCATAACACTCCTGCATCCCTGACGCAACGAAGAGGCAACGCAGTCCGTGCCGGTATCACCGCCACCGATGACAATCACATCCTTTCCGGCAGCAGTAATTTCCGGAGGTGTTGATGAGAGTACGGATTTTGTGCTGGAACGAAGGAAATCCATTGCATAATTGACTCCTGAGAGTGTTCGGCCTTCCACTTCAAGATCTCGCGGTCTTGTTGCTCCGGTGCAGAGAACGACGGCGTCAAACTCTTCAAGCAGTTTGTCCGCAGGATAGTCAACACCAACTTCAGTGCTTTCCATAAAAACCACACCTTCACTCTTCATCATATTGACGCGACGCTGAACAACCAGCTCCTTATCGAGCTTCATGTTAGGAATACCGTACATCATGAGGCCGCCAATACGATCGTCACGTTCGAAAACGGTAACACTATGGCCAACTTTGTTGAGCTGATCGGCACAGGCAAGGCCGGCAGGTCCGGATCCTACCACCGCAACTCGTTTTCCCGTTCTATAGGCAATTATTTTCGGTTCAACCCACCCTTCCGAATACGCATGTTCGATAATCGAACACTCGATGTTCTTGATCGTAACCGGAGGCTGGATAATGCCGAGCACACAGGAACCTTCACAGGGTGCCGGACAGACTCTGCCGGTAAATTCAGGGAAATTGTTCGTTTTCATGAGCCTTTCATAGGCGTCTTTCCACAACCCGCTGTAAACATAGTCGTTCCACTCGGGAATGAGATTGTGTATCGGGCATCCGCTCGCCATACCGCTCAGCATAAATCCGGTATGACAATACGGGGTTCCGCAATCCATACAGCGCGCGCCCTGCTCCATCAATGCCGAAACCGGCATTTCCTCATGAAACTCCTGCCAATCCTTTAACCTTTCAAGAGGCTTGCTATCAGAGGGAACAACCCGCTGAAACTCCATAAAACCTTTAACTTTTCCCATAGCAATCGTTTAAAGCTTTACCGAACAAGGCGAATAAGCCTTTCCGGAATTAATTCCCTGAAACACGCGCAGGGTCGTGAACATTCTTTTCAAAAGCGGCCATATCGGCTTCATCACCGGTAAGTCCTGCTTCCCTCACCTCTTTCATGGCATCAAGCGCC
This sequence comes from Chlorobiaceae bacterium, assembly GCA_013336025.1. GTDB lineage: Bacteria > Bacteroidota > Chlorobiia > Chlorobiales > Chlorobiaceae > Chlorobium. The sequence goes on along the minus strand of JAAXUM010000073.1, from coordinate 3,891 downwards.
CGTTTGTAGTCATCAGGCATGACTTTGACGAACTTTTTGCCTGTAGTCTGCCATGCTGAAAGAATTGATTTTCCGAGAGTGCTCCCGGTATATTCCACATGCTTTTCGATCATTGCATGAACAGAGGAAAGTTCTTCTGCATCCTGCACTGATGAGAGACTGACCATGTCGCGATTACAGAATTCCGGGAATGTCCCGTCAGCATCATAGACATAGGCGATACCGCCCGACATGCCTGCTGCAAAGTTGCGTCCCGTTTTTCCAAGGATGATAACCAGACCTCCCGTCATATACTCACAACCGTGATCTCCTATGGCTTCAACAACGGCTTTCAGACCGCTGTTCCTGACACAGAAACGTTCTCCGGCCATACCGCTGATGAATGCCTCACCGGATGTTGCCCCATAAAAGCCGACATTGCCGATGATGATGTTCTCTTCAGGTACAAAAACCGAGTTTTTCGGCGGATAAACGATTATTTTTCCGCCGGAAAGACCTTTTCCAACATAGTCATTGGCGTCACCTTCCAGTTCAAGCTTCATTCCTTTTGGAATAAATGCCCCGAAACTCTGTCCGGCGGATCCGGTAAACTTCAGATGAATCGTATCATCCGGAAGCCCGGCGCTGCCATGCGCTTTTGTAACTTCATAGCCGATAATCGTTCCGACCACCCTGTTGATATTCTTGATCGGCAGCGAACTGAAAATCTTCTCTCCCCTTTTTATCGCCGGTTCACAGATGGTAAGAAGAGTGGTCAGGTCAAGGCTGTCATCAAGCCCGTGCTCCTGCGGTACTGTGCAGTAGCGACTTTCATGCTCACCGGTTTCCGCATGATAGAGAATCTTTGAAAGATCGACTCCCTGAGCTTTCCAGTGATCAACGGTTTTCTTCATCCCGAGCAGTTCTGAACGACCGACAAGTTCATTGAGCGTTCGTACTCCAAGACGAGCCATATATTCACGAACACCCTCGGCAAGAAACCGCATAAAGGTGACAACGTGTTCAGGTTTTCCTTTGAAGTTCCTGCGAAGCTCCGGATTCTGGGTAGCAACGCCAACCGGACAGGAATCGTCCTGGCAGGCTCGCATCATAATGCAGCCCATGACAACCAGTGTTGTCGTTGCAAAACCGAACTCTTCTGCGCCGAGCATCGCGGCAATAACAATATCTCTTGCGGTTTTCAACTGCCCGTCGGCCTCAACGATTATCCTGCTGCGCAGATTGTTCAAAACAAGCGTCTGATGCGCTTCAGCAAGACCGAGTTCCCACGGCATGCCGGCGTGCATGATGCTCGATATGGGTGAAGCTCCGGTTCCACCATCATGACCGCTGATAAGCACGACATCCGCATGCGCCTTGGCTACGCCTGCAGCAATGGTTCCAACTCCAACCGTTGAAACGAGCTTGACGTTGATGCGGGCTTCGCGATTGGCATTTTTGAGATCATGAATGAGCTGCGCAAGATCCTCAATCGAGTAAATATCGTGATGAGGCGGCGGCGAAATAAGTCCGACTCCAGGGGTAGAGTGACGGACCTTTGCAACCCAGGGATAAACTTTTGAGCCGGGCAACTGACCGCCTTCACCCGGCTTGGCGCCCTGTGCCATTTTGATCTGAATCTCACTTGCGCTTGCAAGATATTCACTGGTCACGCCGAACCGGCCCGATGCAACCTGCTTGATCGACGACATCCTTGAGTCGCCATTCGCATCGCGCACATAGCGTGCCGGATCTTCGCCGCCCTCACCGGTGTTGCTCTTGCCTCCAATCCTGTTCATGGCAATGGCAAGGGTTTCGTGAGCCTCCTTGCTGATGGATCCGTATGACATTGCTCCTGTCTTGAAGCGTTTGAGAATCTCTTCGACAGACTCAACCTCTTCAAGCGGAACGGGATGCTCACTGAACCGGATGTCCATCAAGCCGCGAATGGTGCAGAGATGTTCGCTCTGGTCATCAATAAGGTTCTCATATTTTTTGAACAGTCGGTAATCATCGGTTCTGCACGAGTGCTGCAGAAAATGGATTGCCTCCGGACCGAACAGATGGAACTCACCATTGTACCGCCACTTTCTCTCACCGCCAGCGTCAAGTCCCCTGTCGCCCTTGTTTCCCGATGGCGGGAAAACAGTCTGATGGCGTTTGTGCACCTCTTCAGCCACCGTATCAAGACCGATCCCCTCAATTCTTGTGGGGGTCTTTGTGAAATAGGCATCGACAAGCTGACTGTTGAGACCGACAGCCTCAAAAATCTGTGCTCCGCGATAACTCTGGATGGTTGAAATACCCATCTTGGCCATGGTTTTCACCACACCTTTGACGCCCGCTTTGATATAGTTCTTGACGGCTGTCTTTTCGTCAAGCTTGAGCTGACCTGAACCGATCAGTGAACGGATCGTCTCAAACGCCATGTAGGGATTTACTGCACCGGCACCGTAGCTGATCAGCATGGCAAAATGGTGCACCGTTCGAGGTTCCGCGGATTCAAGAACAAGACCTACCCGAGTCCGAAGCCCGGCATTGATAAGGAAATTATGCATGCCTGACACGGCAAGCAGTGAAGGAATCGGTGCCCGGTTTTTCTCCATCTCCCCTTTGTCGGAGAGGATGATGATATTGACCCCGGAGCGAACGGCCTGTTCTGACTGGCGATAGAGGTCCTGCATAGCCGATTCGATGCCCTTCCCGCCATCAGCCACATCGTAGAATATGGGAAAGGTAACCGCCCTGAAACCGGGCTTTTCAATTCCCCGTATCTTTTCGAGATCGGGGTTGGAGAGCAGCGGATAGGGCAAGCGAAGCCTGCGACAATTCACCTCTTCCGAATCGAGAAGATTTCCTTCGGTACCAAGCATAACCGTGGTGGAAGTAATGATCTCCTCCCGCAATGAGTCGATCGGCGGGTTGGTTACCTGGGCAAAAAGCTGCTTGAAATAATCGTAGAGAAGCTTCGGGCGATTCGAAAGCACTGCAAGCGGTGTATCATTGCCCATAGAACCTACCAGTTCGACACCTTTGATCGCCATCGGGATGATCTGCATGGAAATGTCTTCCTGGGTATAGCCAAAAACCTTCTGGCGTGCCGTAAGACTGTATTTATCCTCATCCAGATTTTTCATCAGGGGATGATCGGGCAGCGTCTCCAGATCGATCATGTTCCTCTCGATCCATTCGGCGTATGGCTGCTCAGAAGCTATAGTCTGCTTGATCTCCTCGTCGGAGATGATCCGCCCTTCGGCTGTATCGACAAGAAACATCCTGCCGGGCTGCAAGCGGTCTTTTTTCAGGATTCGTTCAGGAGCAATATCAAGCACGCCGACTTCCGATGCCATAATAACAAGGTCGTCGCTGGTAATGTAATACCGTGACGGACGCAATCCGTTTCGATCAAGTACTGCGCCGATCTGAATCCCGTCGGTAAAGGTGACCGATGCCGGACCATCCCATGGCTCCATGAGACAGCTGTGATACTCATAAAACGATCGCTTTTTCTGGTCCATGGCCTTGTTCCCCGACCATGGCTCAGGAATGATCATCATGGCTGCATGAGCAAGCGAACGGCCGGAAAGCGCAAGAAACTCAAATGTATTATCAAGAATTGCCGAGTCGCTGCCGTCCTCCATGATGACCGGCTTGATATCCTCGATGGCATCGCCAAACACCCTGGATGAAACGTTTTTTTCTCTTGCTTTCATCCAGTTGACATTGCCCTTCAGCGTATTGATCTCGCCGTTATGACTGAGAAACCGGTATGGATGCGCCCTGTCCCAGCTTGGAAACGTATTGGTACTGAAACGTGAATGAACCATGGCAATAGCACTCTCCATATCCGGATCGTGCAATTCGGGATAAAACTCCCCGACCTGTTCGGGGAGCAGCATTCCTTTGTAAACG
>JAAXUM010000002.1 GCA_013336025.1 Chlorobiaceae bacterium | reverse complement strand
ACAGCACAGCTTATGGAGAAGTCCTGCTGTTCTGACAAGCTGGTTTTCCCTGTGGTAGGAAATCAAAGCCTTGTCACTTCCCATTCGTGAACTTTGTCCTCCGGCAAGCACAAGACCGAAAAGGGGTGTTTCCCTGCTTTTCTGTATCAGCATGGATTCAATAAAAAGGCTTATCCCATCGGTATCATTGCGGTGAAAGACCGGTATTCCGTACTGTTTGTCGAGCGCCTGATGATCGTTTTTTACCAGAGCAGCGACATTGGTGATGCTCCCGTTTTCAAACAGGTCAAGAATTTTCCTGTCCCGGTCAAGCATCACGATTTTCGGCAGCGGCAGCTCCTTGAGTCCTTCTACCAAAAGCAGGTCAAGATCCAGAAAAATCTGACGCTCCCGGAGCTGAGACGTACCATTATCGATGATCACCGCCTTTTTAGCGGGATCAGCAATCATGACGGCTGCAGCTCCGGATGTTTTAATGGTAAATGAATCCTTTCCCTCACGGTCAATATCGAACCGGTGACAGCCGTGTTTGTAATAACCGACGGAAAACCGCTCTGAAAGCCTGCGTGTAACAGCGGCAATCAGTGTTGTTTTGCCTGAGCCTGAATAACCGCAGAAAGCAGCTTCAAAAGGATGAAAATGCATGGGTTGTGTTGCCATTGCTGAAAATGTCAGGGGTCTTCTGCAACGAGGGCATGGAGTGTCTGTAAGTCACAGAAACAACAGAGCTGATGATGAAACTGTCTGCAACAGATGTTCCATCGTCAGCTCTGTTCAGGGAAACGGTGCAGGAGGGGGTTCTTTATGCCTTGGCCTGTCTCTGTTCCTGAACCAGCATGATCACTGCTGCTGTAACTCCAGGAACCCATCCTAAAAGCGTCAGAATTCCGGTGAGCATTATTGTACCGGCCTCTTTGTTCATGACGGCAGCGGGAGGGAGAACAAAAGCCAGAATCCATCTGCGAATGTCCATAGTGAAACTCCGTGGTTATAGTTTGGATTGCATCATCTTTAAAGTTAATACATATCCTGAAAACAACCAATGTAAAATGTCCGGGTCTTTTATGTTTAATGGATCTCTGAATACTATTATTTGCATTTTAGCCATAATGTTGTAAATTCAATTCCCTTCAAAATAATCCTGAGTTTGAATGCTCGAGATTTCATGAACATAAATTGAAATAACTTGCTGAAGAAAGTTCATCCCGACGTGGTTTTGGATGATGTAGATCAAGGTATTGACGAACCGAATTTTAATAATTTCAATACCTCACCTGACCCGCCAAGTCCATACGCTGATCTTGAAAAGAAGTACCGCAAAAACAGGTTCAACAAAAGCCGAACCGGCTCTTCGCCTGATGGTCCTGGTATGAGCGGTTCCAAATCGCATCCTCTGTCGAATGCATCAGGAGGAGGAAACAAGGCGCATAAAAGAAAGTCAAAAAAGAAACCTCCGGCTAAGTCCGCCCGCTTTGCTCCCGGAAAGCGAAATGCCTGAATAACGGATTACCGGCAGGATAGTGCCTTTTTTTATTCCTGCACCAGAAGGAATAATGCGGTTTTATTTGAATAGTTCAACAAGGAGCTTTAGCTTTTACTGTGGCTGGTTTTCCCTGTTTAAAATTATTTACCATGTTGCTGATTAACCGCTTTATCACGCTTATTGAAGATCATGCGGAATCCCTCTCCTTGAAATGGGTTGAGGATGTTCGCACCAATCATCTCACTGAAGGCTATTCTGCGTATACCAGAGAGGCCCTTCACGATATCGTCTATACCCGTATCAGAAAACTGGGCGAATGGATTGAGAAAAACGAGGGTCGTGACCGTCTTATCGCACAGCATTTTTGTGAGATCGGGGCGATCCGTGCAAAGTCGGGCATCAAGGCAAGTGAACTGGTCTATTCGCTGATGCTTGAACGTGATCTTCTCTGGCATTACATTCTTGATGAAGGAATTGTTACTGAAGGTATCGATCTGAACAGGGCAATCGAATTTTCAAATCAGTTGAATTACTTTTACGAAAAAGCGATTTACTTTGCTCTGGTCGGGCATGAAAAAGAGCCTTTCAGTACTTCCGGCGTGAGGGAAGAGGGCTTTTTTGACAGGGTATTTGAAGGTTTCAAGCACTGGCTGATTGTCGATTAGCAATTGCCGTGACGAACGTTAAAAAGGGGCCGCTTTATGGCCCCTTTTTACTGATTAAAGAAATCAGAGTGAGTGAATTTGAGATACAGGCGCACCGCGGTGCCAGGGCATTTTATCCTGAAAATACCTTGCAGGCGTTCTGTAAGGCGGCTGAACTCGGTGTCAGGGTTCTTGAACTTGACCTGTTGCTTTCGAAAGATGCAAAGATTGTTGTTTCTCATGATCCCTGGGTGAATGCGTCTCACTTTTCCGGAGAGCCGGCAGCGAGGTATGCAGAAGATGTTGAAAGCCGCTCGCTGCTTTTTCAGATGAATTATGACCTCATTGCAGCAGTTGATTGTGGATATACTGATCCGGCTTTTCCGCTTCAAGAACGGATAACGGCATGCAAACCATTACTTTCGGATGTTTTCAGCGCCGTTGATGCTTTTATGCGTGAACACTGCCCACAGGAAGAGATGGTGTACAATCTTGAAGTGAAATCATGGCCGGATCAGGATGATATTCTCCACCCGTTACCGGCCCTCTATGCAGAGATACTGCTTCATGATCTGAGCCCGTCTGTTGTTTCCCGAATCAGGCTGCAATCATTTGACAGCAGGATTCTTAAGGCGGCACACCGGATGAGTCCGGAACTCTGTTATGGTCTTTTGGTCGAGAGAGCTGAAGATGTTGAGTCTTCTCTCGAAACGCTTGGTTTTGTTCCTGCATTTGTCAATCCGCATTACTCGCAGGTTTCAGTACCGCTGCTCTCCTTCCTGCATCTTCGAAACATTCGGGTGATTCCCTGGACGGTAAACCGACCCGAAGAGATGCTTGCAATGAAGCGTATGGGTGCTGATGGTCTGATAACCGATTATCCTGATCTCGCACTTTCGCTTTCGCCTCTTTTCTCCTGAATTCGCTTTTCTTTTGCAATTACTGGTGGTAATCATTACCCTTTCCTTTACTGCTGTCTGGAAAATTTCATCTGCAGACAATGGTTTTACAATTACAATAAAGAACAGGAGTTTCGATGTTTACCCATCTTGACAGCAGCGGGAACGTTGCCATGGTTGATGTTTCCGGAAAGCCCGGTACGATGAGAAGCGCAAGGGCTTCCGGACATATTTCCATGAGTTCTGCAACTATAGGTTTGCTTGAAGAGAATGCCTTGCCGAAGGGGAACGTGCTTACGGCGGCAAAGCTGGCGGGAATTCAGGCTGCAAAACAAACGTCAGCACTTATTCCTTTATGCCATCAGCTCAATCTTGCCTGGATTGATATTTCTTTTGATGTTCAGGCTGATCGAATTGTTATTACGGCAACGGTAAAAACAAGGGAAGCGACAGGTGTGGAGATGGAAGCTCTTACGGCAGTTTCTGTGGCCGCGCTGACTATCTATGATATGTGCAAGGCTGTCGATCTTTCCATGGAGATAGGGTCGATCCGTCTTGAGGAGAAAAGAGGAGGAAAACGCCAGGATGTACAAGGTTACAGGCCGAAAACTTCAATTCTTGTGCTTTCCGATTCAGTCTCTTCCGGTCATGCTGTCGATCGTTCGGGAAAATTGCTGAAAGAGGGGTTTGCTGCAGCAGGGTGCCCGATTTCAGAACTTATGATTATAGCTGACAACAGGGAGGAGATTGCTGCGATTATTGATAAATGGACGGCTGACGGGGTTGAACTTATCGTTACATCCGGAGGAACAGGCTTGGGGCCTCGGGATGTTACCGTTGATACGCTGCAACCGAAATTTACCAGAAGACTTCCCGGTATAGAACAGGCATTGTTTACCTGGGGGCAAAGCAAAACTCGAACCGCCATGCTCTCAAGACTTGTTGCCGGTATGATAGATTCTACTCTTGTTATCTGTCTGCCAGGAAGCACAGGTGCTGCCGGTGATGCTCTTGAAGTACTGGTTCCAGCTGTTTTTCACGTTTTTTCCATGATAAAAGGGGATGGTCACGCATGATGATTACTGTTCACGAAGCTTTTCGAATTGTTACGGAATCTGTTCTGCCGATTGCTCCCCAGAGGATTTCTTTGTCCGACATGCTGGGGAGGACACTTGCTGAAGATGTTGCCGCTCCGTTTCCTCTCCCCCGGTTTACCAACGCGGCTATGGATGGATTTGCCCTGCGTATGGAGGATATTGCCGGTCTGTCGGAAGATTTACCGGTCAGACTGAAGATCACACAGGAAATTGCGGCGGGCTCGCTCAGTTCTTCTCCGGTTCTTCCTGGTTGCTGCGGGCAGATTATGACGGGAGCGCCGATGCCTGAGGGTGCAGATACGGTTGTTCCCTTTGAAGATACCAGCGGGTTTGGTGAGGAGTCTGTGCTGGTGTATAAAGCGCCAAAACCAAAAGCAAATGTGCGTTACAGAGGTGAAGAGATTCGTGAAGGGGAACTTCTGCTTCGGAAAGGAACACCTGTTTCACCTGCGGAGATAGCTGTTCTGGCCTCATTTGGCTACGCTTCGGCACTTGTGACCGGTTTGCCCAGGGTCTCCATTTTAACCGTTGGCGATGAACTGCGCATGCCTGGTGAAAAGGCTGAACATGCCGCAATTTACAACAGTAACCGGTTTATGCTGGAAGCGGCGTGTCGGGCTTCAGGTGCCGAAATCGCCGTGATCAGGCATGCTCCGGATGAGAAGGTCGCGCTTCGTGAAGCGCTTCATGATGCAATGGACGGGTGTGATCTTCTTGTCACTGCTGGAGGTATCTCTACCGGCAGGTACGATTTTATGCAGGAGTTGCTGGAGGAAAAAGGCGTTGAGCGAAAGTTCTGGACGGTTGCGCAAAAGCCGGGAAAACCGCTCTATTTTGGCGCAACATCCGATAACAGACCGGTGTTTGCTCTTCCCGGGAATCCGGTATCGGCAATGGTGTGTTTTGTCAAATATGTTGTTCCTGCCCTATGTCGTTTTCAGGGCAGAGAGCTGTCCGGGAGTATTCTCGCTGAACTTGTCACGTCGTTTGTTCCTGACAGGAAACGGTATCGGATTCTGTTTGGAAAAGTATGGCTGGAGAACGGCAGACTCCTCTGCACTGCAGCATCAAAGGTGGAATCGCACATGATTACTTCGCTCTCTGGTGCAAATTGCCTGCTTGAGGCGGATCCGTCGGGAGATGTTTTTCCTGCCGGCACACTTCTCAGCTGTACACTGCTTCCATGGGCGATGCTTTCCTCCCTGGAGTGTACCGGATTGTGATGAGACCGGAAACCAAGAGTGGGTTCAGTGCTTCGGTACGTTTTGTGAGGTTTTTTGCAATTTCAGGAGAAGATCAGCCGTTTTTTTCTGAAGAGGGAGCTGTTCTGTTTGCTGGATAGGGCTGTAAAGCTCCTGGTCGAGCTTTTCAAGCAGGTCGGCAAGTTCTCCGCATATCTCATCAGAGAGAGCAGCAGCTTTCATGGCTTTGCAGAGTTCCTTTTTCGTCAGGCTTTTCGGGTTCCCTATTCCTTTTTGTTTAAGAGTATTCACTACCAGTTCTTTCAGCTCCTCTGGCGATGATGGCACTCCTGTTGATTTAATTACTGCGTTCGTGTCGCTTCTTTTGTGTTTTCGTGATGTTTTCAGAAGGGTGATGGCTATTGCAACGCCCGTACCAAGCAGAACGATGAACAACAGTTTCATCGGAACAGATTCACTCAGGGGCTGTTGTTCAAGCGGTAATTCTTCTCGTTTTTCTGCTTCCCTGGCTGAGCTTTTCTTTTCCGGAATGGCGTTTTCAAGGACGGTTACAGATAAAGGTGAAGAGCTGATGATTTTGTAAGTTTTTTTTGCCGGATCAAAATAAACAAAGCGGACGGGAGAAATCATCATGCTTCCTGTTGTGTCAGCATAGACGGTCATTGAAGTGACGAGTGAACCGGATGAGAGTGAGGAGTTCTTGTCAAGTGCAGCAGTTATCTTGTTCTCTTTTTGATTGATGCCTTTTGGAAGGAATAGTTCGGGTGCATGGAGAGTCAGGAGATTTCCTTTACCATTTATTGCAAGGAAAAGGTGAAACGGTTCGCCTTCCTGAACTGTTTTTCTGTCCGATGAGAGCGAGAGTGTAAAGGTGCCGACAGCGCCGTTATAACTCTGTGGTGCCGGTTCAGGAAGGGATCTGACATTGAGCGTTATTTCCGGAGCGGTGATCATAACCTCTTTATCGGGTACAATTGCTCCCGCTTTTCCTGCTTCATCAGGAATAAAGCATTTGACACGATAGTTCGAAAGCAGGATGTTTCCCCGCTTCATCGGAGCAAGTTTGTATTGGCGGATTATGGCGCTCCTGTACGATATACCGTCAACGGTCACGGCAACGCTCCGGATGTGACGTCCGGGATCGATTTCACGTGCCCACACGCTTTGCAGGGTAGGATTTGCCGTATCCTCGATTCGAGGGGCGTTTCCGTTAAAATACAGCGTATAGGTCAAGAGAATTTCCTCGCCGATATAAGGTCGATTGTTGCTGACGGAAACGCGAAGAAATATGCTGTTCCGGTTTGTTTCAGCAGATGTGTGATCAGAAAAAAAGAAGAAAGAGAGCATGGTCAGGACGCATACCAGGATGCGGCAGCTCATCCGATGAACGGTTCTCTTCATGGTACAGATTTTATTGCATGAGTTCCCGTGAGCGGGCAGCGGCTGCGGTAACAGTATCGATCAACGTCTGGTGGATATTTTTTTCCCTCATGACTTGCAGTCCGGCCTCTGTTGTTCCTCCGGGTGTCGTTACTTCACTGATAAGTGTCTTTGGGCTTTTTTCGCTGCCGAGTACCATTGTTGCAGCTCCGAGCATGGTCTGTGCTGCCAGAAAGAGCGCTTCCTGTTGCGAGAGACCGCAAATGACGCCTCCTTCAGCAAGGGAGTCGAGCACCTGAAACATATAGGCGGGGCCACTGCCCGATAGCGCAGTTGCAGCGTCCATTTTCGATTCATCAAGAATAGCTGTTTTACCGATAGCCTGGAAGAGTTCCACGGCAGTAGCAATATCTTCATCAGTAGCATGCGTGCCGCGACTGATGGCGGTCATTCCCTGTCCGGAAAAAGCCGGGGTATTTGGCATAACGCGGATCACGCGCATGGCTTCACGGGTGTTTTGCTGGATGAAGCCGGAAGAGATTCCCGCGGCAACGCTGATAAGAAGATGATCCTGAGTCAGTATTGGCTTGAGTATCTGCAGTACTTCTGCAATCTGGTAGGGTTTGACAGCAAGAATAATGACTCCTGCCTCACGGGCAGCCTCTTCGATGGAGGAGCACGGTTTGACCGGATAGGCTCCGGCAATGGAAGCAAGTGCTGCAGGCTCCCTGTCAAAACCTGCAATGATCGTGTTTTCTCTGTTTGAAAGACCGGCAATAATTGCGCGGGCAATTCTTCCTGTGCCAATAAAGCTGATACGGAGCTGATTCATTGCATGAGTATAGTTAGTGCCTGTTTCTGTTTCAGATAGGTACGCTTTTTTTTGTCAGTTTTCAAGTTTCGTACCGGATCTGTTTTACCGGTAGCGCAGCCTGGAGATAAGAATGACGATGAGGAGCACAAGCGATATGCTGTTTGCGGTTATCATCGGCAGGTCATTTTTTACGATACCATACGTGAGCCAGAGAAGGGTGCCTGCATTCATGGCAATTGCCCAGAGAAGGCTGATATCCCGGGTTCTCTTTGTTTTGAGCATCCGCACTGCCTGCGGAAGAAATGCAAGGGTGGTCAGCATGCCGGCGGCAAAACCAAGATATTCGGGATTATGCATGTCTGTTTCGACGGAATAAAGTTGCAGGAACACAAAAAGGCGGGAATTTATCCCGCCTTCAGAGGTGTGTCACATCGACGTTGATCTTACTTGCTCAGTCCAACCATATAGGCTACGGCATTGCCAACCTGAACATCAGTAAGTTTTGTGTTGCCGCCTTTTGCAGGCATAAAGCCTTTTTTGCCCTGGAAGCCTTTGACGGAGTGGCTGACCATCAGATCCATTCCCTGAGCAATACGGGCTACCCATGCTGGTTTGTTGCCTGTTTTAGGGGCACCCATGATGCCGTCTTTGTGGCAGGATGCGCAACTTGCGTCGTAAACGGACTTGCCTGCTGCTGCGTTATAGGTGACAGCGTTAGCGTCGGACAGGCTGAATGACATAACAAACAGTGCGCATAGTGCGGCAGAAAGAAAACGAGACATAGAATGATCCTCCGTTAAATTTTTTTTGTTGTATAGAAACCTGTTGATCGCGTGAAAAATAAAAAGTCCTTATTTTACTATTTATCGTGAAACCTTCCAAACGGTTCATGGTTTTTCTCACTCCCAGTCAACAATTCCATGACAATAAAAAAAGCAGACGGTGATGAACGCATCTGCTTTTTAAGGAAAATCCTGGTTTGAACGACAGCCGAGACGTTACTTTGAGATTTCAACCATATACGTTACTGCACTGGTGACCTCTTCATTCGAGAGACTGGCATTGCCGCCTTTTGCAGGCATCATGCCGGCTTTACCGGTGAACCCATCAATGGATTTTTTAACCATGACATCGATTCCCTGAGGAATTCTTTCGCTCCAGGCAGCCTTGTCACCCGGCTTTGGTGCGCCCATCATACCGGCATCATGGCACCCGGCACAGCTTGCATCATAGGCGGTTTTGCCCGCAGCAAGTTTCGGATCGACCGGAGCAGCATCTTTTGCCGGTTCTGCGGCTGGCGCGGCAGGTGCTTCAGGAGCAGCAGCCTCTTCCTTTGATTTAGGAAATTCAAGTGATGCCGGCGGTTTTTCAAGTCCGCAAGCGCCAAGAAAAAGAACGCTCAGGGTCAGAAGAGGCAGGAAACGTTTCATAGTTATCTCCGTGATACAGGTTGTGAGTGTGAATGTTGAGCTAATAATAAAAAAAAACAGTTCTAATTTTAAAAATTATTCATGGTAAGGCAAAATGGTTTTTTTTCTGGCTTTCTTCAATCTGTCGTGAAAGGTCATGTCGTGAGAGTCCGTAAAGATAGCTGTAAAAAAGATTGAAAAGAAGAACGGCTGTTTTTGCACTTGGTGCAGCCGCCCCTCGTTTGAGAGATGCCCCGAGGGTAAAGACCTTTGAAGTCAGTTTTGCATAGCTTTCGACAAACGCATCAAGCGGGATGTTTTTCGGAAGGTAGAGCATCTCCTGGCCGAATGAGTATCGATATGCTGTGATATCAAGAGGGTCGAACAGGAGACGCCCCTCCTCTTTCAGGCGTTCAAAAACACGGGTTCCCGGGATTGGTCTGAGAATGTTGATGCCTGGTACATCAAGTTTTGTTTCACTGATAAAATCAAGAATGGCTGAGGGGGTGTCGAGCGTGTCGCCGTCAAGGCCGTAGATGAAGCTTCCATAGAGGCTGATGCCTGCATTGCGGATGTTTCTGATTGCCGAAGAGAGTTCAGTTGCTCTGTTCTGGGTTTTCCTGTGTGCATCACGGCTTTTGGGTTCAATACTTTCGATACCGACAAGCAGCGCCTGACAGCCTGATTTTGCAAATATTTCAAGCAGTTCGGGCTGCTGGCCGAGCGTAGTCGTAGCCTGTCCGAACCAGTGGATCCCGCAGGGAATGAGTTGATTGAACAGTTCCCGTGCATAAACAGGATCGGCGTTGATCGAGTCGTCGACAAAGAAAAAAATTCTTTTGTCGTGCAGCAGAAATCGGTTGACCTCAGCAACGATATCGGCTATGTTTCTGTGCCGGTGAGTATGGCCGTTAAGCACGTGAACGTTGCAGAAATCACACTGATACGGACAGCCTCGACCAGTCTGGATCAGATTTGTGGTGAAGTAGCGGTTTTTGAGCAGCATCTCTTTGCTTACCGGTCTTGAGAGACTCATATCCGGAAAGCTGTCTGAGCGGTAATCAGCATGCAGAGAGGCTGTTTTCAGGTCGAGCAATACATTCCGCCAGAGGTCGTCAGCTTCGCCATGTACAAGAATATCGGCATGAGGACGTGACGAATCAGCAAAGAGCGTGATGTGTGCTCCGCCAAGCGCTACGGTGATTCCCTTTGCGCGAAGGCTGTCGGCAAGTTCGAAGGCTTGCCTTGCCATCCCGGTCTGAACACTTATGCCTACCAGATCCCATGAAATTTCGGCAGGAAACTCTTCAAACCGCATGTCGCAAAAAAACTGTTCCACTCCCGGAACTTCAACAGAAGCGAGGATCATGAGCGATAAAGGGGGAATGGAAAAGGGACTTCTCTTGATCAGGTCCCGCATTGAGCTGCTGACCCATCGGGATAGCGGGTGCTTTACTTTTTCCGTATACAGTGAGCGGGCTCCGTCAACACCGCTCTGGCTCGGGAGAAAGACAAGAAGAACTTTTTTGGCTGTGCTCATTCAACTACCAGTCCTGATTAGTGGTGCCGGTATGCTGCTGGCGTGATTTTCGGACGGCAAGCTGTTGCATCAATCGGGTTTCATCGGCCCTTGTTTTGTCGAGCAGTTGGGTTGCAACGCTGTTGCTGATACTTGTTGTTCCCTGATTCCCGCTTTTTTTATCAGCATCAGCTGAAGATTCTTCCGGCTTCCGGAGCTTTCTGAGTGCGTTGAAAACAACCTCATAGTTGATGATGGCATCGGTATCTTCAGGATGAGAAAGAAGAACGGAGCTATACCTGTCAATGGCAAGGGTGAGAAATCTTTTTTTTTCTTCTTTGTTTATACTATTGAAAGCCTGTTGTGCAAGCGAGTTCCCTTCATTGTACTGAGCCGCATGGTGCAGCTTGCTGCCGGATGGAACGATTTTTGAAACACGTGCGTACAAGTTACCTGCTTCTGTGAAGCGCTGTTGCATAAAGAGTGTGTGTGCAAGATTGTATCTGGCCTTCCGGGTTTCATAACCTGATGGAAATTTGCTTGTAAGGTCGCGGAAAACGGTTTCAGCTTTCGTATAAGCGTTCTCGGTATACAACCGGTTTCCTTTCTGCATGAGTCGGTACTCGTTAAAACGTGCCGTCATTGAGGCAGAAAGCGCAAAGCAGAAAATGAAAAGAGAGATTTTAACCATTGCGGGATCTTTCTTGTCAAGATACAGGGAGATGCTTACAGTCAAAAGAAAAAAGAGTATAAAAAAAAAGCTGCCGGGATGCGGCAGCTTTTTTTATACCAGTGTGAAGAAATTCGTTCAGTTTTCCAGAAATGCCTTCTGCACTGCAGTGACTCCGGCTCCGATCTGAAAGTTAAAGTTAATATCCCTGAGAGCCCGTTCAATGCCGCCGATAACCGTGAGCATGTCAAGTTCGTCATAGAATCCAAGGTGGGATATCCGGAATATTTTGCCTTTGTAGTCGTCCTGACCGGCAGCGACGGTGATGCCGTTCTTGTTTTTCAGTGCTTTATTGAATGCCGACCAATCAACGCCTTCAGGCAGCCATACCGGTGTAACGGCAAAAGATGGTGAATTGCTGAAAAGTTTCATTCCGAGGGCGTTGCATCCCTGGCGGCATGCGCTTGCAAGGCGTTCGTGCCGTGTCCAGATATTTTCCATTCCTTCCGCCTTGATCATCTGGAGAGCTTCATCAAGTCCGATAACAAGCGAAACGGCAGGGGTGAATGGAGTGTCTTCAGCAGCGTGCGCCTTCAATGCTTTTTTCAGGCTGAAATAGTATTGAGGTATTCCGTTCCGGTGGTTGATGATGTCCTGTGCCCGTTCAGAGATGGCAACAAGGGCAAGGCCGGGGGGCATCATGAGGCCTTTCTGTGAACCAGTGATGCAGATATCAGCACCCCATTCATCAAAGCGGAACTCATGAGCTCCAACTGCGGTGATTCCATCAACGAGAATCAGGGCATCGGATTGTTCACGAATTAGCGCACAGAGGGTCTGTATGTCGGCGGCAGTGCCGGTTGATGTTTCCGAATGGGTCAGACATACCCCTCTTACATCAGGGTTCTCCTTGAGCAGTTCTGCCATGCGTTCAGGCTGTATGGCGCTGCCCCATTCCACTTTTTCTTCTATGCAGTTTCCGGTGAAGATGCGGACAAGTTGTCCCCAGCGTTCACCGAATTTGCCGGCATTGACGGTAATGACCTTGTCTCCACTGGTGAACAGGCTTGAAACGGAGGCTTCCATGCCGCCTGTTCCGGAACAGCTCAGCACAACTACCGGCTGGGTTGTCTGAAACAGATACTGGAGATCTGCATGAACACGGGTCAGGATCTCCATGAACTCCGGATTGCGGTGGTGGATTATCGGAGCAGCCATGCGCAGCATGACATTTTCCGGCACCGGGGTAGGGCCGGGAGTGAACAGTCTTTTTTTCATCTCTTCAGAAAATGGTTTGGTAGTTAAAGAGATAGCTTGAACAATAAAGAGAAATATCCTTCCTTCAGCACAGCAGGATCAGTTTTTTGCCTTGTCCATCAGAGCAGTGAACTCATCGAAAAGATAGTGTGAATCATGCGGACCGGGTGCTGCTTCCGGATGATACTGTACAGAAAAACAGGGCAGTTCACAGTGTCGTACTCCTTCAACAGTCTGGTCATAAAGATTGACGTGTGTCAATGAAAGTTTTTCCGGGAGAGTATCCATCCTGACGGCAAACCCGTGATTCTGTGATGTTATCTCAATCTTGCTGGTTGACAGGTTTTTAACCGGGTGATTGCTGCCGTGATGGCCGAATTTGAGTTTGTAGGTTTCAGCGCCAAAAGCGAGAGCGAGAAGCTGATGACCGAGACAGATGCCGAAAATCGGCAGTGGCCGTGTTGACTGGCTGTATTGAGCAAGTTCCCGAATGGTCGTTATGGCATAATCAACAGCGGATGGATCGCCCGGGCCGTTTGAAAGAAAGACCCCGTCAGGATTCAGTTTTATTACCTCTTCAGCCGTTGTTCCGGCAGTGAGCACGGTAACCCTGCACCCTGCGTTCTGCAGAATTCTAAGAATATTGCTCTTGATGCCGTAATCGAAAGCGACAACGTGGTAACGCGCGTCGGGGTGTTTCAGTTCATAGCTTTCACTGGTCGTAACGGTTTTAACCAGATCGTTACCAGTCATTTCAGGGATGCTGAGTGCCTTTTCCCTCAGTGCTTCATTTGAAAGGTCAAAGGTTGAAATTACACCCCTCATGGCGCCTTTTTCGCGGATTTCGCGAACAAGCCTGCGCGTGTCTATGCCGGCAAGCCCCATGACTTTTGCCTCTTTCAGCCATGCGTCGAGCGTAATGGTCGCTTCATGATTGCTGTGGATTTTCGATACCTCTTTCACAATAAGCGCAGAAGCCCATATCCTCGATGACTCGTTATCATTGGGGTTGATGCCGTAATTGCCGATCAGGGGATAGGTCATTACAATCATTTGTCCGGCATATGAGGGATCGGTAAGAATCTCCTGATATCCCATAAGCGATGTATTGAATACCACTTCGCCGGCAGCCTCTCCGATATGTCCGAACGCCGTCCCTTTATAGACGGATCCGTTTTCCAAAACCAATGTTGCTGGTGTCACGTGCATGATGCTGTTTATTCCTTCGTAGCAAGTTTATCGCCGGTTTCCTGTTTTTCGATGTTCGCAACAGCCGTCCGGTCAAATTTGATTTTAACGTTTTCGCTTACCTGAACCAGAACGGTTTTCTTTTCCGTATCAATACCGGCAACAGTTCCGTGAACACCGCCTATGGTTACCACCTTATCACCTCTTTTCAGGCTGTCGAGCACTTTTTCACGATCCTTCTGTTTTTTCTGCTGAGGACGGATCATGAAAAAATAAAAGACGATAAAGATCAGGACAAGAGGAACGAGCTGAATAAAAGGGTTTGGCGTCTGACCCCCTGCCGGAGGAGAAAAAAGAAGCAGGGCAAAAAAACTCTGGTGCATGATTTCGTTATTCAATGGTTTAAATGTTCTAAAGCGAATCGTAATGTAATGTATTTCATCAATTATGTCAATGAAGCCTTTCGGCGTCCGGCGGCAAAACTTGCAAATGGTGCTATATTATATCGGTTTCGGGGAACCATATCATGTGAAAGAAGGAGCCCCGCAAGGGTTGCGATCATGGCCGCATTGTCGGTTGCATACTCGGTATTCGGAACATGAAAGGCTATTCCATGCTGCTCACAAGCATGTTTCATTGATGTTCTCAATGCTGAATTGGCGCTTACTCCTCCAGCAATCGATATCGCTTTAACGTTTCCTGCAAGGGCTGCGGAAACGGTTTTTTCAACCAGTACGCTGACGATTGCCCTCTGAACTGAGGCAGCAATGTCCGGAAGGTGTTTTTGGATGAATTCCGGCGACTGTTTTTTCAGATAGGTCAATACAGAGGTCTTAAGGCCTGAAAAGCTGAAATCGGAATTTCCGCGATAGTTTTTACTGGTTTGCGAGTGAGCGGTCAGCGCTCGGGGAAATTCATGAAAAGAGGGGTCGCCGTTTTTTGCAAGACGGTCGATTACCGGTCCTGCCGGATAAGGCAGTCCAAGCATTTTACCTGTTTTGTCAAATGCTTCTCCGGCAGCGTCGTCAAGGGTTCTGCCGATAACCTCATAGGTGAAGTCTTTGTGTACATGCGAGAGCAGTGTGTGACCGCCGGAGACCGTCAGAGAGATAAAATCACCTTCAGGAGCGTGGTTAAGAGAGTTTTCCTGAATGAAGGCGGAAAAAATATGCGCTTCGATATGGTTGACGGGTACAAATGGTATGTCAAGGGCATAGGCCATGGCCTGGCCGAAACACAGCCCGACCATCACGGCGCCGATCAGCCCCGGGCCTGCGGTGGCGGCTATGACATCGAGATCGTTTTTTGTTATATTGGCTTCACTGAGGGCGTTATCGACAATTGAAACGATCAGCCGCTCATGTTCTCTTGATGCCAGCTCGGGAACAACACCTCCGAAGCTGGTATGGCATAGTTGTGAACTGACAATATTCGAGCATACGCTTCCATTTGAAAGAACTGCTGCTGACGTTTCGTCACAACTGGTCTCGATTCCTAAAATTTTCATAGTGCGTTTTTTCTGAATACCTATGGCCAAAGCTAATAAACCGGGCAATAATAGCAAACCGAAGGTCAGGATCGGTTTTTTCAATCTTCTGCTTATTCTTGCCGGAGCTGATCTGATTCTTCTGCTTGCTCCGAATGTCGGAATTCTCAACAGTCTTTTCTACATCGGTGACCTGATCTCCTGGCCCGCACTGTCAGTTGGTGCCGCACTTCTTCTTTTCGGGTTCAGAGACCTTTACCGAAAGCGGTGAGCGGGGCGCCGGGGTAGGAGGGAAATACGTAATGTTCCGGATCTGTAAGGGTTTGTCAATCTGACGTCAGGGATGGATCCGGTTTTGACATAGAGCGAAAAGATTGCTTGATGAGGCGCTCAGGATGTGCCGGGAAAGCTGAACACTCAGAACCCGGCACTCATTGCTCAGGACTTATTAAATCATTGGGAGGAGATGATTATGCAGCATGCAGAAGAGCTTGAAAGGCTCGGAAGAGAGATTGTTGAGGTTTCAACTTTTCTCGATCGAGCTGCGGATCAGCTTTCCCGGCGGATTGTCGGTCAGAAAGAGGTGATTCGCCGATTGTTTATTGCGATGCTTTCCAATGGGCATGTCTTGCTTGAAGGGGTTCCCGGTCTTGCCAAAACCCTTATGGTGAAAACTTTGGCCGCAGCAGTGAACCTGACCTTCCAGAGAATTCAGTTTACGCCGGACATGCTTCCTGCTGATCTGATAGGAACCATGATTTACAACCCGAAAGATATGGAGTTCTCTCCGCACCGGGGGCCTGTATTTGCCAATGTGATTCTTGCTGATGAAATCAACCGCACACCGGCAAAGGTTCAGTCTGCTCTGCTTGAAGCCATGCAGGAACGTCAGGTGACCATCGGCAGTTACACGTTTTCGTTACCGGAACCCTTTCTGGTGCTGGCAACGCAGAATCCGATTGAGCATGAGGGAACCTATCTCCTTCCGGAAGCACAGTTGGACCGTTTTATGATGAAAGTCATGGTTGAGTACCCTTCGTATGACGAAGAGCTTGAAATCATGCAGCAGGCTACAGTTTCCATACAGGTGCCCGCTGTCAGCGCAGTAGTGCAGCCAGAAGAGATTGTTCGGGCTCGAACCCTTATTGACCGGATCTATGTTGATCCAAGAGTGCAGCGATACATCGTTGATCTGGTTGTGACAACCCGGGATCCTGCACTGCATGGACTCTCGCAGCTTGAACAGATGATTGAGTACGGTGCATCTCCCCGTGCCTCGATATTTCTTCTTCTTGCGGCTAAAGCACACGCATTTCTTAATCATCGGGCCTACATTACCCCTGAAGATGTCAAGGCAATAGCGTATGATACGCTGCGGCACCGTCTCAGGCCGAGCTATGAAGCTGAGGCCGATAATGTTCGTCCTGACGACCTCATCCGACAGATTCTGCAGCATGTGCAGGTGCCGTAACCGGTACGTTTTAATCAATGGATTACAAGAACCGAGGTGTGATGGAAAAGCAGGAGCGCAGCCATAAACAGTTGACGGATGCCATACGGTACGTTGAGATCCGGTCTCGCCGGATGGCCAGTGAGCTGTTCAGCGGTGAGTACCACTCCTCATTTAAGGGAAAAGGGATAGAGTTCAGTCATGTGCGTGAATATCAGTACGGCGACGATGTGCGCGCTGTTGACTGGAACACATCAGCTCGCAAGCACGATCTTTATGTCAAGCAATTTACGGAAGAACGGGAGCGGACGATGTTGCTTCTTGTTGATGGCTCGGCCTCGATGCTTTTCGGCAGCAGAAAACGCAGCAAACGGGATCTTGCCCTTGAAGTAAGCGCTGTTCTTGCTTACAGCGCCATTCAGAATAATGACAAGGTTGGCCTGCTGGTTTTTACCGACAGAATAGAGACCTTTATTCCGCCGGCAAAAGGTCGCCGACAGGTGCTGGTGATTCTTGAAGCTCTGTTCAGTCAGCAGCCCAAAAGTCGGAATACCGATATTACTGCGGCTCTTTCGTTTGTAAGGTTTACACAGAAGCGAAAGGCGATTATCTTTCTTTTGACCGATCTTGATGACCGCAACTATGAGGGGGGGATGAAGCTTCTGAACACACGCCACGATTTTGTGCTTATTCATCTCAGTGATCCGCTTGACAAAGCGCTTCCCAAAACCGGCCTTTTGCTGCTTGAAGATCCTGAAACCCGAAGAAGCGTTATTGTTGATGCCGGCAGCAGAAAAACGGTTGAACGGTACCGCGAAGCTCAGATCAGGTATTATGACGATCTCAGACAGAGATTGCGGCGCATGAAAATCGATACAGTTTTTCTCGATACCGATCGTTCCTTTATCAGCGATCTCAATGCATTTTTTCGTTATCGTGAGCAGAAAATCTAAACTGAAAAGAACAGTAGCCCGTGAGTGCTTTTTGTTGCTTCTGTTTGTCAATTTATTTGTTGCTATCCTGATTCCAGGGCGTGCTGCATGTGACAGAAAAACCGACAGGATTACCGTCAGGCTCTCTGCAGACAGCGTCTATGCCGGTGGGCGGGTGCGATGTCTCTTTACGGTGCACTCATTGGCAGGAGAGCATGCCGAAATTGCTGCAGTTGACAGCAGTGCCATCAGGCCTTTTGTTCTTGTCAGCAGTAAACGTGTTTCAGGATCTCTTTTTCAGGGTGTCAGCCAGGAGCGGCTTGAGCTCGAATTCGCTGCATTCGGCAGTGGCCCGCAGACGCTTCCCCCACTGCCGGTCATATTCAGGGACAATTCCGGAAGGGTTACCGGCACTCCTGGTAAAACCCCTCCTGTCAGGGTATTTATCAAGGCGATGACCGATTCGTCAATGCACGAACTCAGGCCGATAAAGCCGCTGGCTGCTCCAGATTTTCCTTTTTTTATCTTTGTTCCGCTTGTGTCTTTTGTGCTTTTCGCAGCAGGGGTTGTGTTGCTCATCCTCTATTTTGTCAGGCGCAGGGTCCATAAAAGCGCAGAATCTGTTGATCCCGGTCAGGTAGCACACCGGAAACTCAGCAAACTCACCACGCGTTTGTCATCGGGGATGACCCCGTCGGCCTGTCATGACGAACTCAGTGCCATTATGCGGGAGTACCTTGAACGCAGGTTTAACATCAGGGCGCTTGAAGCCGTGACGCAGGAGATTGAGCGCGACCTGAAAAAACTCGAGGTTGCGGGTCGTGAAAGTATCATCAATCTGCTCCGGCAGGCAGATCTTGTCAAATTCGCCGACAGTCGGCCCGATCTCGAAGAGAGCCGCCAGTCGATCCACAAAGCTGAGCAGCTTATCCGATCGGCGAGGCGCCCGAAACGGTGAGTCCCGGTTTTATTCCTGACAAACCAGACAGGGTTTTCATGGAAGGCAACTCTTGAACTTGCTCTCCGCCCTGTTATATTTATTCTCCGTCCAGGAAGAAAAAAGCGACAGAACCGGTGCTTGAACAGGCGGAAGTGCTCTTGCAGGGAGCGGGTGATCTTCAGAGAAGCGGAGTTGCATTTTGCTGTAAATGAACATGCCTATGCAGAAGTGGTTTTCCGATATACCCCGTCTTGAGTTTGCGGAACCTTTGTGGTTTCTGCTTTTGCCGGTTCTTGCCTTTGTGTTCTGGTTATACCTGTGGAGAGAAGGAACCGGACGCCATGCCGCTCTTGTTTTTCCCGGAGAGGAGAGATTGAGGGAGCAGGGTTTTGAGGCATCTGTTTTTCTGCATCGCCTTCCGTTTTTTCTTCGTGCAGCGGTGCTGCTTCTTTCGGTTTTTGCCATGGCCCAACCCAGTGTTGTTCAGCGAAAGACGGTTGCAGAGACGAGGGGAATTGATCTTCTGCTGGTGCTCGATGTGTCCCGATCGATGCATCAAAAGGATTTTAATGGTGAGAGTCGTCTTGAAGCGGTAAAGGGTGTAGGGAAGCGGTTTGTTCTGAGTCGTTCCGCTGACAGGATCGGTCTGGTGGTTTTCAGCGGCAAGGGGTATACGCCCTGCCCGCTGACGCTTGATCACCTTACTCTTGGTACGGTGATTGACAACATCTCTTCGGAGGTGATTCAGGAAGAGGGTACGGCTATAGGAACGGCTATCCTTATTGCAGTGAATCGTCTCAGGACATCGGAGTCCCGTCAGAAAGCCATTATTCTTCTGACCGACGGAGAAAACAACGCAGGTGATATTGATCCTTTGACGGCAGCAGGGTTCGCATTGCGGGACGGTATCAGAATCTATACGATAGCCGCAACTGCACAAGATGCAAGATTGTCTGACCGTTCGGCTGACAGTTTTTTTTCTGCAGGAGCGGCACTTTCCGGTTCGCCGGCAGAGGATGTTCTCTCTGCAATTGCAAGACTGACAGATGGTCGTTCTTTCAGGGTCGGTGACAAGGCCGGGTTGGCAGAGACATTTGATGATATTGACCGGCTTGAAAAAAGTTCTCTCCGCAGCCCGGTATCCCAAAGGAAGTTTGTGCTTTTTGACAAGTTGCTGTTATCAGCACTTTGTCTGTTTGTTCTGGAGCTGGTGATGACCAGCACCCGATTGATTCGGATACCCTGAAAAGAGTTTTCATAATCGTATTGCCGGAGTGCGTTCATGTGTTTTGCATGGCCTGAACATTTTGTCTATCTGCTTTTTCTCATGCCTCTTGCCGTGCTGCTTGGATATGGGGTGACCAGACAGCGTCAGGCAAGGAAACTGCTTGCTGATGCTGAACTGGCTGGCTGGATAATGCCCGACAGCGACCTGCGGATTCTTTTTATTCGATGGCTGCTTCCTTTTTTTGCGACAGCCTTGTTTTTGCTTGCTTTTTGCGGTCCGCAGCTCTGTCGGGGAAGCCGTCCTGTTGTGCGAAAGGGAGTTGATGTTGTGTTCATGCTTGATGTTTCAAACAGTATGCTGGTTTCGGATGTATCTCCGGACAGGCTGACCCGAGCTAAATCAGGTATTTCCCGTATCAGCAGGGGGTTGAGGGATGGCCGGCAGGCGCTGCTTCTTTTTGCGGGCTCTCCGCTGGTGCAGTGCCCGATGACAACCGATCACGCGGCTTTTGAAGCATTGCTCGGAATGGTTTCAACAGACCTTGTTTCAGATCAGGGAACGGCGTTCGACAGTGCGCTCAATCTTGCCATGCATCTTTTTGAACAGACAATGTCTCCTGATGATGAGGAGGTTCAGGGCGAGAAAGTTATTGTTCTTCTGAGTGATGGCGAGAATCATTCGGGAAACTTCAGATCGGCAGCCGAAGCACTCAAGCAAAGCGGTGTTTCTGTTTTTACGATTGTATTGGGGAAGCCGACTCCGGCAGTGATTCCTCTGGGTCAGTCTGCCGGCGTTAAAAAGGATGCAGAGGGAAAGGTAGTGAAAACCCGCTCCAGTCCTGAAACCATGAGGCGGCTTGCAGGTGATTCGGGAGGGGCGTTTTTTGACGGCAGCGAGGATGATGCTGTTTTTGATCGGGTTGCCGAACGTATCACTACTCTGGTTTCAATGTCACGACTTGTGATGATGCCGGTTGAACGGATACCGATCTATCCATATTTTCTTCTGGCCGGCTGCCTGCTGCTGCTTCTTGAACTTTTTCTCAGGCAGGGGCGGAGGATCGGGTAATGGGTAATAGGTAGTGGGAAGATCGTGTTACGTGCCGGGGCTTTGGTTTCTTGTTGAAAAGATTGTTAAATTCACTCTGGTTTATTTCAGGTCGTGCTTTTCAAGATGTTAACCCTACTTTTATGGAGCAGCAACACACCGGTCAGAAAATTCTTGATCCCATTGAACGGGCAAAACTTGGGATAAAAGTGCTTAATATGCCCTTCAGCGAAGCTGAACGGGTTATTGACGATTATGTCAGCGGTGGTAATTACGAAAAGGAAGGTGTTGATTTTTTCAAGGATCAGGTAGCTACACAGCGGCATATTCAGGAAAAAAGTGCAGAACTTGTATCAACCGGAGGGGAGATTTTGAGGCTTGTGGTTAACGCTGTCGCAAGAAACCTTGCCAAGTCTACGAATCAGCAGTGATTTGATTTTCACAAAAGGGTGGTCCGGTAGTGAGCATATAAGATATGTATCGAATATTTCAGTTTGAAAGTCACGGCAGTCAAGGCGGTCGTGACTTTTTTTATGGAAGAAGGGATCGGTAATTGTACGGGCATGGTAACTTTTTTACACTTCGCAGTGTTCTGTATTCAAAGATCTCTCCATCAGGCATTTATCTTGGGAGGTGGTGGGACAGAAATAAAATAATATTTGCTTGCCAACAGATAAACCGATGAGACCATGCAGTTTGATCCCAACAAATTTACCGTAAAAGCACAAGAGGCACTCCAGGCGGCCGCTACACTTGCAGGCAGTCGGCAGCATCAGCAGGTGGAGCCGGAACATCTGCTCTTTTCGGTGCTCGATGACAGTTCGAGTATTGCTGTACAGATTGCCCAGAAACTTGAAGTTTCTGTTGAAAATCTTCTCTCGGCAGTAGAGCGGGAGCTCGAAAGGATTCCGAAGGTGACCGGGGCATCGGCGTCCGGGCAGTATATTTCGCAGAATCTCGGAAAGGTGTTTGATGTGGCTCTTAAAGAGGCCGAAGCTCTTAAAGATGATTATATCAGTTCAGAGCATCTTTTTATTGCCATGAGCGAATCGGGGGTCAAGGTCTCCCGAATGCTGCAGGATGCCGGCATTAACAGAAATTCCATTCTGAAAGTGCTTGCAACCATAAGAGGTTCACAGCGTGTAACCAGCCAGACTGCCGAAGATTCATACAATTCCCTGAAAAAGTATTCGCGCAATCTTAATGATGAGGTGCGAAAAGGAAAGCTTGATCCGGTTATCGGTCGTGATGATGAGATCAGGCGCGTCTTGCAGATTCTCAGTCGCCGCACCAAGAACAATCCGGTACTGATAGGCGATCCGGGTGTTGGTAAAACCGCACTTGTAGAGGGGATTGCCCAGCGCATTGTTGCCGGAGACGTTCCCGAGAACCTTAAAAGCAAGCAGATTGCCGCTCTTGACATTGCGCAGCTTGTTGCCGGAGCAAAGTTTCGCGGTGAGTTTGAGGAACGGCTGAAAGCTGTTGTGAAGGAGGTGCAGTCGGCAGCTGGGGAGATTATTCTTTTTATTGACGAAATTCATCTTCTTGTCGGAGCGGGTTCAGCCGAGGGTTCAATGGACGCAGCCAATATCCTCAAACCTGCTCTTGCCCGCGGTGAATTGCGCTGTATCGGTGCAACCACCCTTGATGAGTACCGCAAGCATATTGAGAAGGATGCTGCTCTTGAGCGCAGGTTCCAGACGGTTCTGGTTGATCAGCCGAGTGTTGAAGACACGGTTTCAATTCTGCGTGGACTGAAAGAAAAGTATGAAATTCATCATGGCGTACGGATCAAGGACGCAGCCCTTGTTGCGGCGGCAGAACTGTCGGATCGCTATATTGCCGATCGGTTCCTGCCTGACAAGGCTATTGATCTTATTGATGAGGCATCTTCAAGGCTGAGGCTTGAAATTGACAGCAGCCCGGAAGAGCTTGATCGGCTTAATCGTGAGATCAGGCGTCTCGAAATTGAGCGAGAGGCTTTGAAAAGGGAAATCGAAGCAAATCACAACTCCTGACCCTTGTTTGACCGGATAGCGTGCGCTTTTTTTTTCGAAACGTTTTTTTCTATCAGATTTGTTGCCAACAGGGTTGTTGGCAACTTTTTTGTTTTGGAGTGCTCAAGGGTCTCAATGCTGTCATGGTTTTTCTCGTAACAGGTAACGTTTCAACCCGGAGGATTTTTAAGCGGGAAAATTGTACATTACACGTTGGATGATATTGCTTGTCTCTATTGGTTTGATTTTATTTGAACAACGTTAACAGGAGTTGTTATGATGAAAATGATGAGGGTTGCGGCATTTGTTTTTATGCTTTTGGGATTAGTTGCAGGAACCGCCCGTGCCGGCTGGGACCCGCAGGATGATGACAA
>JAAXUM010000317.1 GCA_013336025.1 Chlorobiaceae bacterium | reverse complement strand
TGGAGAAATCAAATTGGGCTGTATCGGCAACGGCCTTCATGAAGCGCATCTTCTCCATTGCCCTTTTCAAAAAGAAATTATAAACGGCAAAGCCGGATGTGCTTTTTCCTGTCAGCAACTCGTTGTCAAGGCGTGTGCCATAATATTGCCGCATGCTCTCAACCTCACTGGCCATAAAATAACTCTTGCCTGCATCGAGATGCTCAAGATACCGGTTGAAAATCTCCCTTGAAAGAGAGTCATTGACCGCAAGCTTCCGGTAATGGTTCTGTATCAGAAACTGGGCAATATATCCTGTGGCTTCATCCTGGATTGGCGAGGCTTTAAGAACAACTGACGGAGCGGAAGTCACTCTGGCATGGGTACCGACAGAAACCGGTTTCCTGATTACCGCCAGTGCAGGGCAGGAAAACACAAAAGAAAGAAGTACAATAAGAAGTCCATTTCCTGAAAATATCGATGCGGATCGAGCCATAATTAAGGAACAGTGAAAGCTTGGGTGTTCTTGAACAGGAAAACTATTATATTGCATTTCTTTATAAATCAATTTACTGTTTTTTTATAAACCGGCTAAAAAAACAGCGGCGGATAATAACAATTAAAGGAGATCTTTCAATGCAAAACATTTCAGTCGGCTTTAAAGAACTTGGACTTGTCAACAGCAGGGACCTGTTTGCTAAAGCTGTCAGTGGGGGTTACGCAATTCCCGCATATAATTTCAATAATCTCGAACAGCTCCAGGCAATCATTATGGCCTGTGCCGAAACCTCATCACCAGTAATTTTACAGGTTTCAAAAGGCGCAAGAAACTATGCAAACGAAACCCTTCTGCGTTTTCTTGCACAGGGTGCTGTAGCCTATGCTGCCGAGCTCGGAACACCTGTTCCCATTGTTCTTCATCTCGATCATGGCGACAGTTTTGAACTGTGCAAGGATTGTATCGAGTCGGGGTTTTCATCGGTCATGATCGACGGTTCGCACCTTCCCTATGAAGAAAACGTCGCTCTCACAAAAAAAGTTGTCGATTACGCTCATCAGTTCGATGTTACCGTTGAAGGTGAACTCGGCGTACTGGCAGGCATTGAAGACGAGGTTTCGGCTGCACACCATACCTATACACAACCGGAAGAGGTAGAAGATTTTGTTGCAAAAACCGGTGTTGACAGTCTTGCCATTTCCATTGGCACTTCACACGGCGCATTCAAGTTCAAACCAGGTGAAGATCCGAAAATCCGCCTTGATATTCTGACAGAAATTGAACGCCGCATTCCCGGATTTCCCATCGTGCTGCACGGATCCTCTTCTGTACCCCAGGACCTGGTTAAAACCATCAACGAGCATGGCGGAAAACTCAAGGATGCCATCGGTATCAGCGAAGACCAGCTTCGTCTGGCCGCAAAGTCAGCGGTTTGCAAAATCAACATCGATTCCGACGGACGTCTTGCCATGACTGCGGCAATTCGTAAAGTGCTCGATGAAAAACCGGAAGAGTTCGATCCCAGAAAGTATCTCGGTCCGGCAAGGGATGCGTTGAAAAAGCTTTATATCCACAAGATCATCAACGTACTCGGATCGAACAACAAAGCCTGAATCATCTGAAATCAGTCAAAAAAGGCGCTCATCGGGCGCCTTTTTTATTGGAGGGAAAAGAGATCTTCTGCTAAGAGCGTAAAAGTTCGAGAAAGCGGCAGGCGGTATAGGCAAAAAGCCCGCTTCCGGTTTCAAGAGCGCGCTCTTCAGGA
Organism: Chlorobiaceae bacterium; assembly: GCA_013336025.1. Classification (GTDB taxonomy): domain Bacteria; phylum Bacteroidota; class Chlorobiia; order Chlorobiales; family Chlorobiaceae; genus Chlorobium. The sequence continues at coordinate 1,041 of JAAXUM010000317.1, read as the reverse complement.
TTGAACGTCGGTGAGTGAAGAGTGTTGCCTTTTTCCTGATCAGGGGTTCCGGTTCCGATCTGCCAGAATGTTCCGGGACGCTCCTGAAGGTAGTAGGCAAAATCCTCAGCCGTCATGAGCGGCTCGCTCTGCAGAACATTGGCACTGCCGAGATACTCGGAGCATACGGCCCAGGCCTGACCGGTAACATGAGGATCATTGATGAGTGCAGGATAGCCGTTCCTGATTTCCAGTTCCGCCTGAACTCCGAATGCTTCAGCTACATGGATTACCGTCTGACGGAGTTTTTCCTTGAGCAGTGAACGCAACTCCTCATTCATGGTTCTCATGGTACCAGACATGAGTACTTTTCCGGGAATGACATTGGGAGCATTTCCTGCATGAATGGACGCAATCGAAACCACTGCAGGTTCATGCGGCGGGGCTACCCTGCTGACCAGATGCTGGACGGCAGTAATGATATGAGCTGCGGCAAGAACAGAATCCGCGGCCTTGTGCGGTGCGGAAGCATGACCTCCCTGCCCTGATATCGTAAAGTAAAGCTCGTCGGTGGCAGCCATAAAACTTCCTCTGCAGAGAGCTACCTTTCCGGTTTCAACATTCGGAAAACAGTGCTGACCGATAATGACAGCAGGATTGAACTGACTGAACAGTCCGGCTTCAAGGAGGGGTTTCGCACCTCCCGGAGTCTTTTCTTCAGCGGGCTGAAAAATAAGCAGCACATCCCCGGAGAGTTCGTCTTTCATTCCGGAAAGAATTTTTGCAGCACCCAAAAGCATTGCCGTATGCATGTCATGGCCGCATGCATGCATTTTTCCGGGTTCAAGGGAGCAGAATCCGTGGCCGTTCTCCTCTGCAAGCGGAAGCGCATCAATATCCGCCCTCAAGGCGACGAGAGTGTCGGTCCGATCAGGCCTTTCTCCTCGAATAAGGGCGACAACTCCGGTTGCAAGCAGTGGTGGTTCCGGAGTAATGCCGAGCGCAAGGAGATAGTCGGTTATCAGCGCGGTTGTTCTGAACTCTTCATACGAAAGCTCGGGA
>JAAXUM010000316.1 GCA_013336025.1 Chlorobiaceae bacterium | reverse complement strand
TCCTTTTTCTCAATTGCATGCAGAACAGGCGTTGCCGATAGTACAGGGATGATTTCCCCCTGTTCAAGGCTTAAGGGCTTGTATCCGGTCCGGATTTTTTCTGCATGAATGCTCCATTGGGGCAGTATATTGCGGGCACGGGTGCAGCCTTTAAATCGGTAACACGATTTTCCGAAAAGTTTTCTGCACCCGGAAATGCGTTATGAAAATTGATCATCGTTCTTTCCGTCAGAGCGTCATGTTGTGGTCGGAATGGAATCTGTATTATTTGGCACAAAGGTGCTGTGGTAATAATATTTATTGTTATGTCTCTTGTTTCAATCGGTCAGGTTCTTGTAGATAAAGAGGTTCTTCGGGCTTTTTTTTGCTGTGATCTTCATCAGTGCAAGGGGATGTGTTGTGTCGAGGGTGAACTTGGCGCGCCGCTTCATCCTCTTGAAGCAACTCAGCTTGAACAGATTTCGGAGGAAGTGGTTCGTATGCTTCCGGAGAAAAATATTCGTTATCTTCGCCGTCACGGTGCTGTTGAGCTTTATCAGGGATCTCATTACACCAAAACCATTGAAAACAAAGAGTGTGTTTTCAGTTTTTTTGAAAATGGTATTACCTGGTGTGTTCTTGAAAAAGCATTTCATCAAGGTTTGATCAAATTTGACAAACCGATATCCTGCCGCTTGTTTCCGATAAGGGTGAGGAAAAAGTACGGTTTGGACTATCTTGTTTATGAAAAACTTCCGATGTGTTCTTATGCTCGCAGTAAAGGTCGGGAGTGCGGGGTAAAACTTGTTGACTATCTTTCAAGGGGACTTGTGGAATTATATGGTGATGACTGGACAGGAGGCCTCAAAACCTTTGCTGATTCTTCTTCCGACTCGTAATGGGCGATTTAAAACTTCAACTTAAACAAAAAACGCTTCTTTCTGCCCAGCAGATTTTAGGCAGTCAGCTTCTTCATCTGCCACTTGTCAATCTTGAGCAAAGAATAGATGAAGAGCTTCAGGAGAATCCTTTGCTTGAAATGGTGGATGAAGAGCGGGATAATGTCGCGGATTTTCCTGTTGATGTGAACTCTCCGGCTGGTGATGAACTCTCTGATCCCATAGAACGATTCAGCAGCATATCCGCTAAAGAATCGGTTGATTCCCCGTTCCTGAATGAGAGATATGAACGAGGTTCGACTGCTTTCAATACCGCAGGTTCCGGGGATCGTTTTTTTCAGGCTGTTCAATATGACAGTTTTCATGAGCAGCTTCTTAAACAGCTTGTTTTACAGGAAGATATCGGTGAAAAAGAGATTTTGATTGCTGTTGAGGTGCTTGGCAATCTCGATCATGACGATTATCTCACAGAAGATATTTCCGTTATACGTGACGGTCTCCGGCTTAACGATATCGATGTCTCGGAGAGTGAGGTACAGAAGATCATTTACAGAATTGCTCATCTTGATCCGCAGGGTATTGCGGTAAGGGATCTTCGGGAACGCCTTCTGGTTCAGTTGCAGTCAGGAGAATTCGGTACCCGTAAAGACGCCTCTGCACTTGCTCTGAGAATTCTGATGCTCTGTTTTGATGATTTTCTTCACAAACGGTATAATCGGCTTCTGAAAAAAATCGATGTGTCCAAAGAACAGCTTGAAGCCGCACTCGAGGTTCTTGGCGAACTTGATCCTCATCCTGGAGGAGTTTTTCAAAATGAATTGGGTCATTACATTGTTCCTGATTTTATCGTGAACTACGAACAGGGTGAATTGACAGCGACGTTGAATGATAACAGTGCTCTTTCAGTCAAGGTTTCAGACAAGTATGAGAGCCTTCTGAAAAACAGAAAAGCCTCAAAGGATGAAAAGCAGTTTATCCGCAGTAATCTGCAGCGAGCCAAAGAGTTTACCAGCGCACTGCAACTGCGCCGCCAGACGCTTATAAAGGTTATTGAGGCACTTTTACGCTATCAATATGGTTTTTTCGTTTCCGGTCCATCATTTCTTGTCCCGCTTGGCATGAAAACGATTGCGGAAGCGGCCTCGCTTGATATATCGACGATAAGCAGAGCCGTAAACGGGAAATATGTTCAGACCCGTTTTGGCGTTTTTGAACTTAAATATTTTTTCAGCGGAGGGCTCGCAACCGAGGAGGGTGATGATCTGTCGAGTAAAATTATCAAGCAGTATATTGGTGAACTGGTAAGCGGCGAAGATCCTCAATACCCCTTAAGTGATGAAATGCTTACGGAATTATTGAAAAAAAAGGGTATACATATTGCCAGACGAACGGTTGCAAAATACCGCGAACAAATGCAAATTTCAGTTGCAAGATTAAGGAAAAAAATATTTTAACAGTTGATTTTCCATGATGAAACATGATGAAAAGCCTTTGATCCGTTCAACAACGGTGCTTGGTGTAATCAGAGACGGTAAGGCAGCTCTTGGCAGTGATGGTCAGATGACACTTGGTAATACGGTTCTCAAGCATTCAACACGAAAAACGCGCAGGCTCTATCACGGTCAGATTATTGCCGGGTTTGCAGGTGCTACTGCTGACGCCGTAACGTTGCTTGAACGGTTTGAGGAAAAACTTGAAGCATTCAGCGGAAGGCTTGATCGTGCAGCGGTTGAGCTTGCAAAAGACTGGAGAACTGACAAATATCTCAGAAAGCTTGAAGCGATGCTTGCAATTGTGACCTCTGAAAAAGCGTTGATTATTTCAGGTACCGGGGATGTTATCGAACCTGAGGACGGGATTGTTGCCATCGGCAGCGGCAGCATGTATGCGCTTGCTGCGGCACGAT
>JAAXUM010000315.1 GCA_013336025.1 Chlorobiaceae bacterium | reverse complement strand
CTGTCGGAGAGTTTGAACACCTCCTGTTTGTCATGGGAAACAAGAATGGTTGTCAGCCGGAACCGTTTGTGAAAGGTCATGATTTCATTCTGAAGCTTGAGACGGGTGTTCTGATCAAGTGCTGATAGCGGCTCGTCGAGCAGCAGTATGTCGGGTTCCCGAAGAATTGCACGGGCAAGGGCAACTCTCTGTTGCTGCCCTCCTGAAAGAGTTGCCGGATAGCGGTTATGGAGCGCAGCAAGCCCTGTCAGATCAAGAAGTTCGTTCACTTTCTGTTCGTTTTTCGTTCTCTGGGCAAACAGCAGGTTTTCCCTTATGGTCATTGCCGGAAAAAGTGCATAGTCCTGAAAAACAAATCCCACTTTTCTTTTCTGTGGAGGGAGATTGATTCTTGCGGAGCTGTCAAGCCAGACCTTGCCGTTTACCTCGATATGTCCGCTGTCGGGTTGTGTCAGTCCGGCAATGATACGGAGAATTGTTGTTTTTCCGCTTCCCGAGCTGCCGTAAAGGGTGTGCAGTGTTTCAGGTTGCAGCGAGAGATCGAGCGAGAGTTCAAAAGGCCCTTCAGCGCCAGAGAGTGTTTTGGTAACCGAGAGGAGGATCATATCGTTTTTCAGGGGCATGTTGTTGAGCGTATTCTTACGGGAGCGCCTCCAGGGAGAGCTGGCTTGCCTTGACAAGAACGGTCACCTCATCATGAAGCTGCAGACCAAGCCGCTTTACGGCTTTCATGGTGATAATGCTTTCCATCGATCCGGCCTTGCTTTGGAGAGAGATCTCGGCAAGGATACTGCCGTTTTTTATTGCCGTTATGATGGCCGGAAAACAGTTGCTGAAGCTTGTTTCTCCTGTAAACCTCTTTGCAAGTGCAACCTCGGTTTCTTTGAAAAGTACCTGCACTGAACTGCCCGTTCTGAAAAAAGGTTGCAGGTCGAACAGAAGCATCTCAAGCTTTATGCCCGAAGCGTCAAGTTCGAGCAGACAGAGCGATTCATGCCGGACTATGGATGAAATAACGGCAGAGAGTCTGTTCATGGCGAAGTAAGCATTCCGGATTTCTGAAAAGAAACGGGATATTCTATTGAAAACATCAAGGCGGAGATGATGATTTTTATGTTAAAGTGCCATTTCATCCGCACAATATAAGGCTGTAAGCTGATTTGAGTTAAAATAATTCGACAGATTTGATTTTTTTTAATTTGACTTTTTGATTTTTTATTGCATTTTCATGTTTAAAAAATATAACGGGTTGACTGATCAAGGCTTTTTTTTTGTTTGACGTTATATAATTTAGAAAATAACGGAAGAGTGTCGCATACCTGATTTCACTCTTGATAAAATTTTGACAGGCAAAGCGGATTTGGTTTCGGATGAGGTGCACGGAGGGGAGTTGTTCTGAACGCACAGTTGGCGATATCCGTAAGAAATCGATAAAGACCGGTCTTTTAAATCATCGTTATATACTCGTATTTATAACGAAAAACTATGGCTCTCTATGAAAAAAACAGCTCTTTTTGTTTTTCTTCTTGTTCTTCCTGCACTTGCCTCAGCAAGTGAAATGCCTGACGCATATCCTTCCGCCGAAGAGGTAACCGTTACCGGAAAAAAAGGGGATATCCTGCAACAGGTTACGGGCAAGGAGTCTGAGCTGCTCAATCCTTCGCAGATGTCTGTCTACAAGGCGATCAACCTCATGCCTTCGCTCAGCCAGCAGAGTGTTGATCCGTACGGGCTTGCCGACATTGTCAACTATCACGAATCGTTTCGTTTCAGGGGCGTTGAAGCAACATCAGGTGGTGTTCCGGCTACAACGGTGAACGTTGAGGGTCTTCCCGTAACCGGAAGGCCGGGCGGAGGAGCAACCATCTACGATCTTGAAAATTTCAGTACGATCAATATCTATACCGGCGTTATGCCTGCCAGCGCAGGGCTTGGTCTTGCCGATGTGGGGGGCAAGATCAATATGGAAATCCGTCGCCCCGAAGAGAGCTTTGGTGTGCTTCTCAAGCAGGGCATTGGCAGCAATGATTTTCGCCGCACCTTTTTGCGGGTTGATACCGGAGCTCTTCCCGGCGATGTGAAAAGTTTTATCTCCTATTCTGATACCGCAGCCGATAAATGGAAAGGTGAGGGCGACAGCCAGAGAACCAATGTGATGGCGGGGGTAACGAAAACGTTTGGCGATAACGTCAGACTTGAAGCCTTTGTGACCTACAGCAAAGGGGATATTCATGCCTACAAGCCGTTCAGCTATGCTCAAATCAGCAACCTCGAAAGCGCTTATACAAGCGATTACGGAACAAATCCCGACAGTTATGACTATTACGGGTACAACCGTAACGAGTTCGAGGACTGGATGGTGATGGCCAATCTCGAAGTAAAAACCGGTGAGCGCTCGAAATTCAACATCAAACCCTACTATTGGAGCGATAAGGGGTACTATCTTGAAACCATTACTCTTCCGAACAACCAGAACCGGATCAGACGCTGGGACATCGATCACGATCTGAAGGGAGTACTTGCCGAATATACAACAACGCTCGGCGGTATTGACCTTGATTTCGGCTATCTCTATCATACGCAGGTACGTCCAGGCCCGCCCACCTCCTGGAAAAACTACAAGGTCGTTAACGGCAAGCTTGTGTTTGATCAGTGGAACATTCTTTCAAACAGTTCAAGTCATGAACTGCACTCTCCGTTTCTTGAGGCAACATACCGATTCGGTTCCTGGAAGCTTGAAGGAGGGCTGAAGTATATACATTATACCCTCCCGTCAATTATTACC
>JAAXUM010000314.1 GCA_013336025.1 Chlorobiaceae bacterium | reverse complement strand
GGTATGCTTCCTCACAATAATCTCGGTCGTCAGCTCTTTAAGAAGCTCAAGGTTTATGCGGGTCCCGAGCATCCGCATGCTTCGCAGCATCCTGTTGAAATGAAAGTAAACTAAATAATAAAGCATAGGGACTGAAAGAGGTTATTGATACCGTAGGTCGCCGTAAAACATCAGTGGCGAGGGTTTTTATGTCTCCGGGTAAAGGCCGGGTCATTATCAACAAGTTGCCGGCTGAAGAGTATTTCAAGGATGAGGTTAAGCGTCAGCAGGCGCTCAGACCCCTTGCGTTGACCGAAAAGATGGAAGATTTTGATATCAAGGTGAACGTTCAGGGCGGAGGAGTCAGCGGCCAGACCGGAGCGGTAAGTCTTGCTATTGCCCGTGCTCTTACCGAGTTCGACGAATCGGCTCGTGCCGTGCTGAAAAAGGAGAAGCTTCTTACCAGAGATCCCCGTATGGTGGAACGTAAGAAATTCGGACGTAAAAAAGCCCGTAAACGTTTCCAGTTCTCCAAACGTTGATACTCCGGAATGCTTTTGCTGCCTGGTTATCCTGTTTGCTGTACAAAATAACAACTTCACATACTGCGGGTTTCCGTTTTCCGAAACGGAAACAGCACTCCGGAAGTGTCCGGCATTCAATGCCGGATACCGGATTGTCGTAACGCAGTAGAGGAAAAACTAAACAATAAAAGGACACGTATGTCAAAATTTCAGCTTGAAGAGATGCTCCGCGCAGGAGTGCATTTCGGTCACCTCGCACGACGCTGGTGCCCGAAAATGAAGCCGTACATTTTCATGGAGAAAAACGGCGTTCATATTATCGATCTTCAGAAAACCCTCGTTATGGCTGATGAAGCCCTCAATGCACTTGAGGCTATTGCTCAGACCGGACGGGAAATCATGTTTGTCGGAACGAAAAAACAGGCGAAGCGCATTATTTCCGCTGAAGCTGAACGTGCAGGAATGCCATATGTCTGCGAGCGCTGGCTTGGCGGCATGCTTACCAACTTTTCAACAATTCGCCAGAGCATCCGCCGCATGAACTCCATCGACAGGATGGAAACGGATGGAACCTTTGATATGATTACCAAGAAAGAGCGTCTTATGCTTGTTCGTGAAAAGGAAAAGCTGATGCGAATTCTCGGTGGTATTGCTACCATGACCAGATTGCCTGCGGCTCTGTTTGTTGTTGATATCAAAAAAGAGCATATCGCTATAAAAGAGGCTCGTTCCCTTGGTATTCCCATTTTTGCGATGGTTGATACCAACTGTGATCCGGAACAGGTCGATTTCATTATACCGGCAAATGATGATGCTATTCGTTCCATTCAGCTTATGGTCAAAGCCGTTGCTGATACTATTGTCAACTCAAGGGAGTTGAAAGTTGAGCAGGAGGTTCTTGCCGGTATGGATGAGGAAGATGGCGATGCCGGCGAAGTGGACGCGGCAGGCGAGTAACTGTTTATAACATTAAAGAAAGTAATTTTCTCATGAGTCAGATTTCAGCAAAAGATGTCAAGCACCTCAGGGATACGACGGGCGTAGGAATGATGGACTGCAAAAAAGCCCTTGAAGAGACCGGAGGAGATATGCAGAAAGCCGTCGAGTATCTGCGCAAGAAAGGTGCTGCTCTTGCGGCAAAAAGAGCGGATAAGGATGCTCGCGAAGGAATGGTTTGTATCGCACTGAGTGATGACCGCAAATCCGGTGCAATTCTTGAACTCAATTGTGAAACCGATTTTGTCGCAAGAGGCGAAATATTTACCGGTTTTGCACAGGAGCTTGTCTCTCTTGCTCTTGCTGAACATGCCGAATCGCCTGAATCTGTTATGGGTATCAAACTTTCTGAGGCATACGGGTGCGAGAAAGTTGATGATGCAATCAAAACCATGACCGGAAAGCTCGGCGAAAAAATCGATCTCAAGCGGCTTATGTGCTTTGATGCGCAGGATGGTGTTATTGAGGCATATGTACATCCCGGCTCACAACTTGGCACTATGGTCCAGCTCGTCACCGATCAGCCTGAAAAGGCCAGGGATCTTGCAAAGGATCTTGCCATGCAGGTGGCGGCTTCAGCTCCTATCGTAACGGATCGTTCAAAGGTGCCTGCCGAGTATATCGAAAAAGAGATCGAGATTTATCGTCAGCAGGCTCTTGGTCAGGGAAAGCAGGAGAAGTTTATCGAGAAGATTGTTGCCGGAAGGATAGAAAAGTACTATCAGGAAGTTGTCCTGACGGAACAGGTTTTTATCAAGGATAATAATGCTAAAGTTTCGGATGTGCTGAATGAGTTCAGGAAAACACATCAGGCGCAAGTGGATGTGAAAGCATTTGTTCGCTACCAGTTAGGTGAGTAAGAAAAAAGCCTCGTTGTACGAGGCTTTTTTTTTAGGCATATTTTGTTGTCGATGTCCTTCGTAAAAACTTTCATGAGTGGAGGTGATGCCAATGTTACGATACAAGCGTATACTGCTCAAGCTGAGTGGTGAGGCCCTTGCAGGTGAAGATGGTTATGGAATTAATGCACAGATGCTTGAGCGGTATGCTGAAGAGATTCGCGAGGTTCGGGATCTTGGCGCTGAAATAGCTCTTGTTATCGGTGGTGGTAACATATTTCGCGGAGTTTCTGAAGCGGCGGCCAATATGGACAGGGTTCAGGCAGACTACATGGGTATGCTTGCAACCGTGATCAATGCCATAGCTTTTCAGGATGCTCTTGAAAGAAAGGGGGTTTTTACAAGGTTACAGACGGCTATTAAAATGGAACAGATGGCTGAGCCTTTT
>JAAXUM010000001.1 GCA_013336025.1 Chlorobiaceae bacterium | reverse complement strand
GTGGTATAGGGATAGACGTGGCCAAGTCCTCCTGACGCAACCATGGTTACTTTTGCAAGTACTTTTTTTGGTATCCGCTGTCTTGAATCAAGCACATAAGCGCCATAACAGGTTATGTCATTGGTTTTTATGCCAAGATGGTGCTCTGTAAGCAGCTCAATGGCAAAATGGTGTTCGAGAATGGTAATGTTCGGATGGCTGTTTACCCGATTGAGGAGAGCGTTTTCAACTTCGCGCCCGGTTAGATCCTGCGCATGGACAATTCTGTTCCGTGAGTGGCCGCCCTCTTTTCCCAGATGCAGATGATCATGGTCGGTGGTGGTGAACTGAACGCCGAGTTCCATCAGTCGCTGAATGTGACGGGGACCTTCTTGCACCATATAGGAAACCATCGTTTTGTTACACAGGCCGGCTCCCGCATCGAGCGTATCGGCAATGTGCAGGTCCGCACTGTCGTTACTGTCAATGGTTGCAGCAATGCCGCCTTGTGCCCAGTTTGTATTTGATGTTGAGCTTTCCTTTTTGGTAATGATGGTTACCTTTGCATGGTCAGCCATATGGATGGCGAAATAAAGCCCTCCGATTCCACTTCCGATTACAAGGACGTCTGTATTGATAGATTCAGTCATAACGCAGCAGTGAACAATAGGTTCATGGATTTTTTACAAGTCTGAGATGGCGCAGCGCGCTGAGGATTATCAGAACTATCCCGACAAGTATGATGGAGTGCAGATAGCCGACAACGTCAGGGAAGACGCTTGCAATAAAATATCCAGTAAAAGTAAAACAAAGTACCCAGATAATTGCCCCGGAAACACTGTAAAAGAGAAATATTCTGTAGGGCATATTGGTAACTCCTGCAAGTGTTGCAGCAAAACTGCGGAGTACCGGTACAAATCGTGCAAGAAAAACCGCTTTTGCACCGTGTTTTTCATAGAAAGCCTCTGTTTTCTGAAGATGCTTCCGGTGAAAGAATCGGGAGTCTTCTTTTCTGAAAAAATTCTTTTGCAGTTGGCGGCCAATGAGGTATCCGGTTGAGTCGCCACAAACGGCACCGGCAATAAGGGTTGCAATGACAGCCCGGATATCGAGATCTCCTGAAGCGGCAATGAGTCCTGCGGTTATGAGCAATGAGTCGCCAGGGAGAAAAAATCCTGCAAACAGGCCTGTTTCTGAAAAAATCACAGCAAAAAGAAGCAGATAGCCGCCCCAGAGAATAAGCTCGTCAAGGGATCGCACAGTTTGCAGCGGCATAAGAAGAATCATGGGCACTCAGGAGAAGGGTAGTTGTTCAGTTTCGTTTGAAACAGGGAACGGGGAACCGGCTTTTTCAGCCAGGTTCCCCGTTTTTCGATAAATAAGGGGTTGGTATTCTGCTGCATATCAAGCGCATAATACCGTTCGCGCTTTTTTAGGCAGACGTTCTGTTACGGGAGCAGGACAGCGCAGGAAATGACCGTTGTCCAGAGTCCGTTTTGACCCTCGGCAGACTGTGTGATATTGTAGGAATTGATGATTTTGCCGCTCATCTCGTAAATCCCTTCACGTTCATCCCAGTCCTTGTTGGGATCGAATTCAATGCCGAGCGTCGTTGCAAGCATGGTTGCAGCAAGATCTTCGGCATATTCGCCTGACTGTTCTGCAGATTCACCAAAGGGATGGTGTTCAGAGAGGTAGCCGTACTGGGTGTCGTCAGCAGGAATCGCAACACCTACCGATGCAGCGATAAGGCGGTTGTATTCGTTGGTGGAGTTTCTTGCCATGACAGCAAAGGTAATCTGTCCCGGGGCGAGGAGTTTCATGCCCTCTTCAACACTGATTCGTTCACATTTCGGCGGAAAGATGCTGGATACGGTAACCAGATTGCACTTTTCGATTTTTGCATCTCTCAGAGCAAGCTCGAATGATGAGAGATACTCTTTGTGTCTTCCTACACCTTTTGTGAAAAACACTTTTTTCGGAACAAATGACAAGGCTTTTCCTCCAGATAAATTTTTTGGTTCAGGGTTTCAACAGTCGTAAAGTTGAACAATTATAGGAAAAAGCAACGGTAATCAAAATGATTTTTTTGTGGCTATTTTAAAAAATTTCCTTTTTCCTGCTTTGATGATTTTCGGCTCGTCGTCTATGGTGACAATAGTATTCATGTCTTCAATTTTCACTTCATTAACGAGTACTGCTTTTTGCTGAATCATTCTTCTTGCTTCGCTTTTTGATGTGGCGGCTCCAAGGGTTACCAGCAGATCGACCAGAGGAAGCGAATCCTTTTCGAATTCGAAGAGTTCAATATTGTCCGGTGCTTTTTTATGCACAAAAATCTGGTCGAAATGCATTTCCGCTTCGGCAGCCTGCCCGGCGGAATAGTACTGGGATACAATCTCTTTGGCTAAAGCTCTTTTGGCCTCTCTGGGACTCTGTTCTATCTGCTCAAGAATCAGCTTGCTGTTTCCGTTTTCCCCTGGAACCAGCAGCTTGCAGTATGTAGCTATAAGGGCATCGGGAATTGAGAGCAGCTTACCGTACATATCGGAGGGCAGGTCATTGAAACAGACTGCGTTACCAAGGGATTTCGACATTTTTTCTTCACCGGCGGTCCCGACAAGAAGCGGCATGGTTATGCAGACCTGAGGTTTAATGCCATATTCGCGTTGCAGGTCGCGTCCGACAAGCAGATTGAACTTCTGATCAGTTCCTCCAAGCTCCACGTCATTTTTCAGATGAACCGAATCCATTCCCTGAGCCAGAGGGTAGAGGAATTCGTGAATCGAAATAGGTTCGTTCGAACGGTACCGGCGCTCAAAATCATCGCGTTCAAGCATTCTTGCAACGGTATAATGGCTCGACAGGCGGATCACATCGGCAAATTTCATTGCTCCGAGCCAGTCGGCGTTATAGCAGATCGTGGTTTTTTCAGGATCAAGAATTTTTGACGCCTGTTCAAAATAACTGAGGCCGTTCTGGCGGGCATCTTCAGCCGAGAGCTGCGGTCTTGTCTTGCTTTTGCCGGATGGATCTCCAATCATTGCCGTGAAATCACCGATAATCAGAATGGCATCATGGCCGAGATCCTGAAATTCACGCAGTTTTCTGAGTACTACCGAATGCCCAAGGTGCAGATCCGGTCGTGAGGGATCGGCGCCAAGCTTGATTTTCAGCGGTTTGTCAGTTTTAATGCTTTCGGCCAGCTTCTGCTCCAGTTCATTGATGCTGATGATTTCTACTGTATTGGCTGTAATGATATCAAGCTGTTCCTTGAGAATTGGAAAACGCATGGTTTGTTTTGGAGTTTAATAGGTTTTTTTCAGTTGTTGCAGTTGCCGTTCAGCATCTCTTGATTTAATGGTTTCGCGTTTATCGTACAGTTTTTTGCCTTTTGCCAGAGCAATTTCGACCTTAAGGATACCGCGATTATTAAAAAAAGCTTTCAGGGGAACAAGGGTCAATCCCTTCTCATTGATTTTTGTTTCGAGTTTTCTGATCTCTTCCCTGTTGAGCAGCAGTTTCCGGCTTCGCTTCGCTTCAAGCGTGTCGAGGTGGTTGTGCTCATAAGGGGTAATCTGCATATTCTCCAGCCATACTTCACTGTGATGGATCATGGCGTAGCTTTCATTCAGGCTTGCCTTACCCTGACGCACTGATTTTACTTCGCTGCCAAGCAGTTCGATGCCGGCCACAATGGTTTCGAGAATATGAAATTCAAAGCGGGCTTTTCGATTATGGATCGCCTGCACAAAGACCTGTTGCTGTTGTTTTTTTGACACCTGATTATCACTGGTTTGCTGTTTTCAGATACGATACCGGGATAAGATTGCCGATATTGAGTACCAGAAAGGGATCGAGACTTTTTTTTATTGCCGTCATCTCCTGTATTCCTGTTTCACCGTACATTTTCACAAGATATTCCGCCTTCAGTTTTCCTATTCCGTGTTCGGCAGAAAGCGTGCCGCCGAGTTCAAGTGCTTTATCGATAAAGTCAAGATAGAGTTTTTTTGCGTGCATAAACTCATCTCTGTTGCGGGGCAGAATATTCAGGTGAACATGTGCATTGCCGATATGGCCGAAAATAATATAGGTAAAGCCGTTATTCCGGCAAGTTTCGGTGTAGAAATCGAAAAGTTCACGAAACGCGTTGTCAGGGACGGCCATGTCGGTACTGATTTTGCTTTCCTTCTGCCTGCTGAGCCACTCATTAACCAGTATCGGCAAGGCATGACGGAACGAGGTCAGCTCCCGCTGTGCTTTCCGGTCAAGCGCTACCCATGATGTTTCAGAAAGTGCGTGACACTGGTCCATGAGTTCAAGCCATGCTTCGAGGTACTGATCTTCATTATTTCGCGTAGTCTCCTGTTCAATAAAGATCGCCCCTTCTGCATCGGACGGTATAGCCGGATACTGATTCTGCAGAAAGAGCAGGGAGTTTTTATCGAACAGTTCAACCACTCTTGGCGAAACGAATGCTTCGGGTTGTTTGATGGCGGCAACAAAACGGAATAGAGCATCGGTATCCCTGAAAAATATCATACACGAAAAGAACTTTTCAGGTTCAGGTGTCAGTATCAGGTCAGCCTCGACAATCACGCCGAGTGTTCCCTCTGATCCGATGAACAGATCGACAAGGTCCATGCCTTCGCTGGAATAATATCCGGCATTGTGCTTGGATGTTGCGGGCATAGGATAGTCAGGACGGCTGAAGGTGATTTTTCCTGCAACAGGGAGGTCAAGGTGAAACATGCCGTTCCGATCGGCAACAATGTGTCCGCGGGTAAGATCAAGGATATCCCCCTGGGGAAGCACCACGAGAATTCTTCTGATATGGTTTCGTGTCGGCCCGTATTTGAACGAGCGCGAACCGGAGGAGTTGTTGGCAATGGTACTCCCGATAAAGCAGAGTGTTTCAGTCGGGTCGGGGGGGTAAAACCACCCGGTATCCTGAACTTTTTTCTGGATATCCCCAAGCAGAGCCCCGGCTTCGGCGGTAATCAGGGCTTCTGCCGGCGTCAATACCCTGATTTCACCGATTCTGTTGATGTTCTGCATGGAGATGACATAACTTCCGTCAGGAATTCTTCCGCCGGTTGTTCCCGTTCCGTTTCCCGCTATGGTATAACGTCGCTGAAGATGCGCAGCCTCTTTGAGAAGACCCGCGATATCGGCAGCGTTTTCAGGAAAATAGACTCCGGGGGTAGCGCCTGTTCTGATATTGCTGGTATCCTCAAGAAAACTTTGAATGGCACCAGGTTCATTTTTAAAGATCATCGGGTGCCTTTTCACTTTGCTGTTCTGCAGGGCCATTGCCTGCTGGTTCAGATGAAACCGGAGGGGCATCTGTCTGAATTTTCGACGGTGCCGGAATCGAATCCGGTTTGACGGTGCCGGAACTGTCACTTGATTTCAGTGTCGGTTTGCCTGACGGAGTCGGCAGGGCTCCCCCCTTGATCGAGTATTTGATCAATTCCCGGGCTATCGGCGCTGAAATCGAGCCGCCGTAGCCTGCATTTTCAACCAGTACCGCAATGGCTATTTTCGGATGGTCAAGAGGCGCAAATGCAATGAACCACGCATGATCCTGACCATGAGGGTTTTGTGCAGTACCTGTTTTACCGGCTACGGGGATATCGGCAATATTTGCAAGTGTTCCTGTTCCATGTAAAACGACGCCGCGCATGGCACTCTTTATGAAGGCAAAGGTTTTTTCTGATATGGGCAGCTTTCGCTGCTCGTAGGGAAGCGCAACATATTTCCCGGTTTCAGTGTCGCGGTAACCTTTAACGATATGCGGTTGATGCCATGTCCCGTTATTGGCAATAGCCGCTACATAGGTTGCAAGCTGAACCGGTGTCGTTCCGAGTTCCCCCTGTCCAATGGCAAGGCTGATCGTGTTTCCTTTTGTCCATTTCCCGATACCATAACGCTTATTATAGTATGCGGGAGAGGGGAGCAGCCCTGAGCGTTCACCGGGAAGATCAATGCCTGTTTTTTCACCGAATCCGAACATTTTCCCAAACCTGCTCCAGCTTTCAAAACCGGTTTTAAAGA
This sequence comes from Chlorobiaceae bacterium, assembly GCA_013336025.1. Classification (GTDB taxonomy): domain Bacteria; phylum Bacteroidota; class Chlorobiia; order Chlorobiales; family Chlorobiaceae; genus Chlorobium. The sequence continues at coordinate 17,024 of JAAXUM010000001.1, read as the reverse complement.
TAAGATTAAAAAAATATACGTTGCTTGACTGGACAATGGCTTTTGTCATATCAACCTGTCCAAGCCCTTGTCCGCCGTGGTTGCGGAACTGGCGGTTGCCATAGGTGAAAGATCCGCTGTCATAGATTTTTGTTGAAGGATCTATAGCTTTTTCCTCAAGAGCAGCCATGGCAAGGATCATTTTATAGATCGATCCTGGAGGATAAACAGCCTGAACCGTCCGATTGAAGAGCGGCTTTTGAGGTGAAGAAATGATTTTGTTCCATTCGTCCTTTTCTGTTGATCCGTTGAATATTTCAAGGTCATAATCAGGAGCGCTGGCCAGAGCAAGAACTCCTCCTGTTGAGGGATCGAGAGCTACTACTGCACCGGATTTCCCGGTTTTGCGCAGTAACTCTTCGGCAAGTTGCTGCAGGCCGCTGTCAATAGAGAGATAGAGGTCATCACCTCTTATTGCGGGTATATCACTCTTGCCGTCATTATACTTACCTGCAAATTTTCCCAGAGGATTTATCATTTCAAATCGAGCTCCCTTCTGGCCGCTCAAACGCTCTTCATAAAACTTTTCCAGTCCGCTGTATCCGATTTTATCATCAGGCGAGTAATCGTCCGAAGCAAGTTTTTCAAGCTGCTCTTTTCCGATGGGACGCAAATATCCGAACAGATGGGATCCGTAGAGACCGGGCCGATATTTGCGTTTGTTATCAGCTTCAAGGAGCACTCCCGGGAGCTTCCAGAGATTTTCGCTCAATCGGGACATCGAGGTTTGATCAATGTTCTTGCTGACCGTTGCAGCAGTAAAACGGTTGAATTTATAACCCTTTTCAATTTTATCGGCAAGTTCGCCTGCCGGAATTCGGATCAGCCTTGCAAGGTAGCGGGTCTTTGATTTGTTGAATTCACCGGGAATAACCTTGACGGAATAGAGTGGCTGATTATCAACCATGACGACACCGTTTTTATCGATCAATCGTCCTCTCGGCGGCTGGATCCAGAGTCTTCTTATGCTGTTTGTTGTCGAGATTGATCCGAGTTCCTGGAAATTCAGAACCTGTATGTAGAAAAGCCGTCCAAGCAGAACAACAAAAACAACGATGACAAGGGACGAGACGAGTGGCGTGCCTCGTTGAATTTTATCCATTGTTCACTCTGAAAGAATTTTTCTTAAAAAAAAACGATTGAGTACAAAAGTAATGAAAAGAGAGAGAAGCGCTTCAACTCCTCCAAGTATGAAAACACGGTATCCGAAGGGCAGTGCAAGTGGATTCATTCCGAGTGCAAAAATTATATTGCCGGCAAATACGGCAAGAACAATTGCAAGGTAGAGTTTTCTTGATTTCTGTTTGCTTGTGGCATGGCTGTCGGGAGGTACGCTGCAATATCCTGCAACAAAACCCTCCATGGTTCTGACAAGAATTTCAAGTCCGGGATGTCCTGTGAAAGAACCAATAAAAAGCCCTGCGCCGAACCCGAAGGTCATGCCGATACGCTGTCCGAAAAGAACAGAGACGACAGCCAGAAAAATGGTGACGGCATCGACTGTGACATTGAAGAGCACAAGATGCGAAAAGCCGAACAACTGCAGGAGGCAGGTGATGACCAGGAGAAATATTGTTACAGGGATTTTTTTTGTCACAGGTTACAATGCTGTTATTAGAGTTGTTTTTCTTCCAGAACAGAATGATTTATCATCTCTTCTTTTTCAGCATCCACCTTCAGGGGTGCAATCAGCACATGGGTTAATGATGAAAAATCAACGGCAAGCCAGATATCAATGGTATAAAAAAGTTTGTCAGGTTTTATTCTGATTACCTTTCCGAGAGGAACACCCCGGGGGGAGAATGTGCTGAAGTCTGTTGTCAGTATCGTTTCGTTCAGTGCAATGTGACTGCTTAACGGGATATGCTCAATCTGGGCTATATGCTCCTTACCCCCATTCCAGGAGAGCAGACCCGTTGCTCCGCTTTTATCGGAAATGACGCTGACCTTGAAATCGGGATGGATAATCGGCATGACCTTTGCATAATGCTTTGAAACGAAAACAATCCGCCCCACAAGTCCTTCAGGTGTGAGAACGCTCATATCAGGGCGAATCCCGTCGTTTGATCCGGCATCAATTACCATGGAGTTTTCCGTAGAGCTGAATTTACGGTCAACAACCCTTGCGATTTTAAAGCCCTGAACGGTGACGGTGCTGTCCGAAAGGAGCTTTTTCCGGGCATCAAGATCACGGGAAGCTGTTTGCAGTGAGAGATTTTCTGCAAGCAGTTCAGCATTCACCTGCAGCAGTTTCTCGTTTTCATTTTTCAGATTCCAGAAAGAGCTGTAGCTCATGAGCCTGTCAGAAATGAATGCTTCGAACTCGGAACTGTTCTGACGAAGCTGCGAGAGCATGTCGATATTCTGAAGTTTTATAAACAGCAGGCCAATGCCGCAGTAAAGCAGCAGGAGTAAATAAGCGTTATGTTTTATGAAAAACCTGAAGAACTTCTGCACGGTTCAATTTTCCGGTTATGACACAATAAGGAGTTATTTTTTCTTTTCAGCATGAATTCCGCTTTTCAGACGGGGTGAAGCATCCTGGCGGTTTTTTATGTTTTCAATTGTTTTTACCCGACCCAAGGAGAGTACTTTCAGGTATTGACATCCTTCACCGTTCAGTTCAGCATCTTACTGAGGGGCAACTTCATTTGCCTGACCCGTTATTTTTGTTACCTTTTCCTGTTCTTATTGAGAGAAAGTTCAGGTCAACCGAGACAAGCAGCAAAGATATGGTACAACAGCTAAATATAACAGATAAATTTATTGTTGTCGGAGATAGAGTTTTAATCAAGCCGAAATCTCTCGATGAAAGAACAAAATCAGGGCTTTATCTTCCTCCGGGCATTCAGGAAAAAGCGAAAATTCAGAGCGGCTATGTTGTTAAAGCCGGTCCAGGCTATCCTGTTGGTCCTCCTCCGGATTCTGATGAGCCATGGAAAGAGCAGAGTTCAGGTGCGCAGTACATCCCTTTGCAGGCAAAGGTGGGCGATCTTGCGATATTCATTCAGAACAGCTCCTTTGAAATTGAGTATGAGGATATTCGCTACATTATTGTTCCAAATGCTGCAATTCTTCTGCTTATCAGGGAAGATGATGATCTTGCGGACTATCTGAAATAGCCGCTGAAGCTCATCTGATCAGCGGGCCTTTCGGCTCCTTTGCAGCAGAATATACCCATTGAAAATTATTGCAAAACTTTCTTATGACTTCCGATTCACTACTTTTCAAGAGCAGCGGCAAGGCAGTGGCTGATCACGAAGAACTGGCGGGAAAGATTCGCCTGCTGAAAAAAGAGATGAACGCCATCATTCTTGCCCACTATTACACGCTGCCTGAAATTCAGCAGGTTGCCGATGTTGTGGGTGACAGCCTCGCTCTTGCCCGTGCTGCCGAAAAAAACAGCGCTGATGTGATTGTTTTTGCCGGTGTTTACTTTATGGCCGAGACGGCAAAAATCATCAATCCCGGCAAGCTTGTACTCATGCCGGATCTCTATGCGGGCTGTCCTCTTGCAGACAGTTGTCCTGCCGTCGAGTTCAGGGAATTCAGGCAAAAGCATCCGGATGCTCTTGTTATAACCTATATCAATTCAACGGCTGAAATCAAGGCACTCTCCGATATTACCTGTACATCATCCAATGCTGAGCGAATCATTCGTCAGATACCGGAAGAACGGACAATCATTTTCGGGCCCGATCGCAATCTTGGAGGGTATATCATGAAAAAACTCGGAAGAGAGATGTTGCTGTGGCAGGGATACTGCTACGTGCATGAGGCCTTTCGTGAAGAATATATTCTGCAGGCATGCAGGGAAAATCCTCAGGCTGAACTGATAGCTCATCCGGAATGCCGCGAGGAGGTATTGCGCCATGCTGCTTTCATCGGATCAACGCAGGCCCTGCTTGATTATACGGAATCAGCCCCGGCTTCTTCGTTTATTGTAGCTACTGAACCGGGTATTCTCTATGAAATGCAGCGTCGTTCGCCCGACAAGCAGTTTATTGCAGCGCCGAAAGATCCGGAGAATCCGAGAAGCGTCTGTAAGCAGATGAAGCAGAATACCCTTGAAAAGCTCTACCAGTGCATGCTCGACAGGTCGCCTGAAATTATGGTGCCGGATGACCTTCGGGTTCTTGCACTCAGACCTATAAAGAAAATGCTTGAAATGTCGTGACAGGATCATGCTGAAAGGCACGCAGCTTTTTTTGTTATCAAATCCATCAACCATTCATTTTTGGAGAGTATTCCATGCAGGAGCATAAACAAAACGGCATTACTTCTATCGTTACGCTTCTCATCATGCTGCTGTCGGCTGGTCAGGCGTATGGATGGCATGACAAAACTCATCTTGCTGTCGCCCAGGCGGCAGGATTTGAGCGCTGGTACAGCGCGGCAGCACCCGATGTTGCCAAATCACGGGATGAATTTCGTGCTGTGGAAGAAAAAAATCATTACTTCAATAATAATGCCGAAAAACGGGTAACGGAAGCGATGGTGATGGAGCAGGTGGAGCGCTTCAACAAGCCGGATGATAATGAAGGGCATCTCTACGGTGCAATCATCGGTTCGGTAAGGGATTTCAAAAAGCTTGAAGCGACAGGAAAGTATGCCGATTACCCGCTTGTATTCTGCGCTCACTATGCGGGCGATCTTTCCATGCCGCTGCACAATACGGTCTATGATGATTTCAACAAGGAACGGCATAGCCGTAATGACGGTATTATTGAGTGCAATGCTCTGAACAATATCGGATTCATTCAGAGAAGCATCTATCAGATAACCATTCAGAATGAGACCGATCTTGCCCGTGAAATTGCCCGAATTGCAGAAACCGCCCGGCAGCTTGGGGGAAAGATCAGAAAAGAGAATCGTGATATGACCCAGGAAGAGACTTATCGGCAGATCATCCAAAGCGCATCGCTTTTCAGGGCAATACTTGTCTATGTTGGTAAAAATCCCTGCTGACGAGAAAACGGTGAGGGAGTTTTTCAGGGAAAACTGTTAAGAGAATGGCAAATCCTGAACATCTGGCAACGCTGCAGAAAGGTGTTGAAACCTGGAACCGATGGAGGCAGGAAGAGCGGGTGCTTCGCCCCGATCTGAGTGACGCTGATCTGTGGGGAGCGAATCTCAGAGGGGTGAATTTCAGCGGCGCGGCTCTTCGCGGAGCAATCCTTACCGATGCTGATCTGGGTTCAGCGGATCTTCGGGGAGCCGATCTGAGCGAAGCAAACCTCGGTGGAGCTGATTTGAGTAAAAGTACTATCGATACAGCTACCCGGTATGAAAAGGTTATCGGGTGCGATGTCGGTGTAAATGGTTTTTATTCTCAGGCCACGGATTCCGCAGCCCTCATGCGTATCGATCCGCCAGGAAACTCCATGCAGGGCGCCAATGTCAACGCTGTTATTGAAAGCCTGAACGTTGCCAGAAAACTTCACACGTTTTCCCTGATTCTGGCCGGCATCGCCCTCCTTTTTATTGTCATCAAGCCCAAATCGATCACCTTGCCCTATCTGGCAGGTTCCTTCAAGTTTGATGCGCTAAGTTACGCCTTTCTTGCCACCATTCTTTCGACAGGACTGTTAACGCTCGTGGCGACCTTTATTGATTCAGCGCTGCAGGGCGTGCGCTATCTCAACGATCGCAGATCGGCCATGACGGTTGCGCACTTTCCATGGCTGCTCTCGAAATACGAGCACGATCCCGGTGTAAGCCGCAAATCGAGGGTCATGCGTTTTCTGCTCAGCTATCATCCTGTTGTCTACCTCTATTTTTTTGTGAGATGGGATTCGGTTTTCACAGGAGACTGGGAGGCCATTGCCCAGCATTACATGGAGCTTCCGGTCATTCTTGCCGAAGTGCTTCTGCCGTTTTTCTTTGTTATGCTGATGATGCTCTGCAGGAACATTTACCGTCTTTCGGAGGGCTTTCAGAAACCTATTCTTTTTGATACCGCAACTGAACGTGACCGGCGGAGCGACATGGAGCGACTTGCCGAGGCTGTAGAAAAACAGTCATCAACTATCGGGGTTCTCATACAGCTTCTCGAAGAGAAGCGGGGAGCGAAGGAGCGATAACGTTACATTACAGAGTTCCCTGAAAAAAGTGCACTGAAGTTGTTGACGGCCATTTTGCCGTGCAGCAGCATTCCTTCCCCGTACATGACGCCGATCTGCTCACCTAAATATCTGGCTCGCGCTTCAAGACTGGTGAGAAATTCCTTGCGATTGATGAGGGTTTCCGGTTCGCCAGCGCCGTCTTCCCTGTAAAACTGGGAACCGAAGGCAAGTATTCCTTTTCTTGATGCAGCAAACGTTTCCGAAACATCAACAATAAAATCCGGTTCCAGGTGTTTGAACTGGATGTAGTAGAGCAGGTGACGAGGTCTGAAGGGTGCCTGTGTGATGCCATGCCATGTGGTTTCAAGTTGTTTCAGGCCTGCATAGTAAACCGCTTCTGAAACCAGCCTTGATGCCTTCATGTGGTCGGGATGCCGTTCATCAGGAGGGTTGGCAAAAACGACTTCAGGCCTGAACTGCCTGATGACACTGATGATCTGCTGCAGATTCGTTTCGTTATAGAAGAGTTTTCCGTCACCAAGATCAAGGGAGATGCGTCGACTGTAGCCCATGACCTCTTTGGCCTTTTCCGCTTCGATTTTACGGTTTTCAGGGGTGCCAAGCGTTCCGAGTTCGCCTCTGGTCAGATCGCATACGGCAACGGTTTTTTCTTCACCGATGATTTTCAGAAGTGTAGCTCCGCAGGAAAGTTCAACGTCATCAGGGTGAGCGCCGAAAGCCAGTGCGTAGACATTTTCAGATGATCTCTCCATAAGGGGCTTTTATTTAAATTTCTATATTGGGAACAATGAATCGGAAAGGTGATGTCAAGTTAACCCGTTTTCCTGATGTTAAAGGTAAAGATTGTTCGATTAAACGAGAAAGCTCTTCTGCCGGTTTATGCAACAACGCATGCCGCCGGTATGGATGTTGCCGCATGTCTTGAGGAGGATGTTGTTGTGCGGCCCTTTGAAACGGCACTCATTCCTGCCGGTTTTGCCATTGAGCTTCCCGAAGGATATGAGGCTCAGCTTCGTCCGAGAAGTGGACTGGCACTTCGTCACCTGATTTCGCTGCCGAATACTCCTGCAACCATCGATGCCGATTACCGTGGAGAGGTTAAAATCATTCTCATCAATTATGGACAAGAGCCTTTTGTTGTTCATCATGGTGACAGGGTGGCGCAGATGGTCGTGGCAAAAGTGGAAAAGGTGTTTTTTGATGAAGTATCATCGCTTGCCTCGTCGTCAAGGGCGGATGGTGGATTTGGTCATACCGGAATAGCCGGCAATCCCGAATCGAAAGCGTAACCGTAACCGCTCTCTATAGGGGTGCCCTGTAAAACAGAAAAAGAAAAGAGCGCTGTTGTCAGGTCAGGGACAAAGCGCTCTTGAGATTCATTGAAGGGAACAGGCTGTTCAGGGTTTCAAAGGGGTATTTGCCTGTTTTGGTTTCTCTTCAGGTTTTGCTGCTGAAGGGATTGGAGCTGCAACAGGATTTGCTGCAACAGGATTTTCAGCAGGGGCAGATGGCTTCTGGCAGAAAGGGATCTGTTTGACCTCTTTTTTATGCTTGTCATCTGACATGGAGATATTCATTCCGCCCGGAGAAAAGACATTGCCTGCCAGTTGACCAAGTCCTGAACTGACATTTTCAAAAAGACTCTTTACCTGATCTGAGCTGACTGTTGAATTGAGGTTTTCAAGCAGGCTGGTCCAGAGTTTGCCGAGTTCCTGTACCGAGCTTTGAACCTGTTCGGATTTCAGTGTTGCGGTTACGCCTTCTATCAATTGCCCGGAAACGGAATTAACACCTTCAATCAGTTGTCCCGATACCGAATTGACATTGTGAATGATCTCCTTTACCGGTTCTGAATTAATGGTTGAATTAACACCATCAATAAGTTGACCGGTCGTGGAACTGACTTTACTGATCATGTCCTGAACCGATGCAATCGTCGAATCGATCAGGATGCCCATGTTTCCGATCAGATGAGCCATATCGCCATTGCCCACATTGCTGTCAGGGCTATCTTTTGGAGCGGGTTTTACTGTCGCAGGTTTGTTGAGTTCATCAGATGCCATAGTGAGCTGGGGTTTAGAGGATTGCGCTTTTTACCTTTTCCCGTAATATAACAATCTCTTTATTCCGTTTTTTCAGAAAAACGTCAATAATGCTGAATATTGCGGTTTCTTGTCTGCTACGGTATGCAGGCTGGTGCCACTCTCCCATGCGGAAGCCGGTTTAAGGCTTATGCCGACAAAATGACGGACTGCTCAATTGCCGGGCCGGAGCAGAGCGTCTGCCATCAGGCCTGCCGCTGCCGATCAGAAAAACAAGATGGGCCAAGGACGATCGTGACTCGGAGAGGTTGATCCGTAGCAGAAAACACTCTGATGAAGAGGAAGAGTTTGCCCACGAATTACACGAATTTGCACGAAAGGAAATTGGCAGTTGGTTTTCTCTGGCTTCGCCGATAAAAACAACTGCCGGGTTTTCGATTAAGATCGAATTGGGATGAAGAGGAAGAGTTGCCCACGAATGGACACGAATTTGCACAGCGCAGGATAGGTCGGTTTGCCATTCATCGGGAAGCCTCTGTCCCCCCGGGGAATGATTGAGTAAATTACCGTTAACCAGTCCGGAGTGTGCCGGGCGGGAGCGGGAGCGATAAGGATCAAGCCTCCGCCAGATCAGTCGAGATAACGGTTTGGATGGGGAAGCGATGCGCAAGTAACTTCCGGATGAGCGGGGAGGAATTCTGATACAGGGAGTTTGTTACGCAGTCATGAATGCTCGCTCGCATGATGAGCAGTGCCCCGCAACAGCGGCATTGAAATGAAATAATGTCATGATTCGATATTCTCACGGTAATACCGTATCAGACTCTCCTGATCCGCACCGAGCGCATAGAGCAGGTGAATGGTGCCGAAGATCATCTGAAGACGGAGGATGCCGTTTTTGTGGTACTTGCGGGCTGATGTGATGACGTGGCCCGGAAGGATGTGAAAGGGCGTTTTTGTTTCAATGCGGCTGATGATATCGATATCCTCCATGACCAGCATGGTTTCATTGAATCCGCCGATTGACCTGAACAGCTCTTTTGTGATGAAGAGTGACTGGTCGCCGCCCCGGCAGACCATCAGAGGAAACTGCGTAAACCAGCCGAAAAGCTCCATGATCGGATGGGGGTCGTCGAACAGCATCTGAAAGCAGCCGGCTTTTTTCCCGCTCTCTACAGCCGTTGTAATCTCATCGACAAAGTTTTCGGGCGGCAGCGTGTCTGCGTGCAGAAAATAGAGAATCCCGTGCCTGGCAAGAGCCGCACCGGCGTTCATCTGTTTTGCGCGTCCTTTTTCTGACCGGCAGAGCGTGACGGGATACCTTGATACGATAGCCGATGTTCCATCGTTTCCCGCATCAGAGACGATGATTTCAACGTTGTTACCATACCGGCCGGTAATCCTGAGCAGGGTTTCAAGGGTCAGGGCAATTCCCGCTTCTTCGTTGAAGGCGGGGATGATAATGCTTAATCCGATAGTGGCCATAATCTGCTTTGTAGAAGATCTTCAAAGGTGTCGATATCCTGGAGTTCCGGGAGAAGCTCAGGCGAAACGCCGTTCTCCTCAAGTCGTTCGATGGTCTCTTTCAGTACCTGGCTGTGACTCCATGTTCTCCGGAGAAAAACATCGGGATGACTCTTGTTCAGTCCGATAAGATAAAAACCGCCGTCTTTAGCCGGGCCTAAAACGGCTTCATGGCGTTCGAGCGTCCTGAACGCCTGTTCGAGCAGTTCGGGTTGCAGGTCGGGGCAATCCGTGCCTATGAGGACAATATGCCGGAAGCCCAGCGCAAATCCGGTTTCAAATGCATGAAGCATTTTTTCGCCGAGATCGGTTCCTTTTTGAAGAAAGGCAAGGGTTCCTTCGTTTTTCAGAAAACACTTCTCTTCAGGCAGTTCGTCAGAATAGAATACCGCTCTTTGAGCACTTGTTGTCTTCGTTACAGATGCGGTATGCTCCAGCAGCATCCGGTACACCTTCAGCGCGGTTTCATTGCCGGTTACAGCGGCAAGTCGAGTCTTTACCCTGCCTGGCACCGGATTGCGGGCAAAAATAATGAGCAGTTTACTGGAGAACATGAAGGCCCCTTTATAAAAGACAACCCTGACAGCTCGATCCGGCACCAGCCGTGCAGCCGTAACAGTGCTGCCCTGTAGCGACAGGTTTCTGATCAAGCAGTTGCTCATCGAAATCTCTGATATTTATTGGTGCGGGAGAGCGCATGGGGAGCTTGAGCATCTGGTTGAAATCGCAGTCATAAAGCGTTCCGTCCCAGCCGACCGAAACGGTGGTACGGCACATGACATTTTTTACCGCATCCGAATTGAAGTGATCTGCCAGAAGCTTCATGTAGGTACAAAAGTTCTGCTCCTCGATCAGGGAGTCGAGAAACCTGCTGACCGGCATGTTGGTAATGGTGTACAGGTGGTTGAACTCGATACCGAACTCTGTTTTCAGTTTGATTTTATAATCAGCTTCGAGTATCTGCTGTGATCCCGGAAGAGATGGGCCTCCGGGGTTGTAAACGAGATTCAGTTCGAGTCCGCTTCCGATTTTTCCGTATCCGAGGGCGTTGAGCAACCGGAGTGCCTCGATCGAATGGTCGAAAACCCCGTCGCCTCTTTGGGTATCGACGTTCTGGCGGGTGTAACAGGGGAGCGATGCAATGAGTGAAACCCGATTCTCCTTGAAAAGCTCGGGAAAATGCCGATAGCCCGTACCTGAAACCAGAATTACAAGATTTGTTCTTACCAGAATTTGTCCTTCAGGCATGATTTTTCTTGCTTCCCTGATAAACCAGGGGAGATCCGGATTCATTTCGGGCGCGCCGCCGGTAATGTCGAGCGTTTGTATGTTGCTTTTTTTCAGTGCATTGAGGCAGTGCTGCATGGTTTCCCGGCTCATCATCTCAGAGCGATCCGGTCCGGCATCAACATGGCAGTGACGGCAGAGAAGGTTGCATCGATAGCCGGTGTTGACCTGCAAAATGGCGGTTTTTTCCCGATTGAGAGCTGCGACGCCAGTTTTGCGAAGTTTTGCGTTGAAGTTTTCGATATGGCAGTCTGTGTTTTCAAGCACCATGATCTGTTCGCAGGCATCGGCAAGCAGGCTTTTTCTTTTGTGAAGAGTTGGTTGCAGGGTCATGCTGTATGGTCTGAATTGTTTGTTCCTTGAATGATCGTTTTTTCTCTCTTCCTGATTAACGTTATGTGCTTTAAATCGTTCCGTATCGGGAGCAGCGGAGAATGGGCGTAAACCACAAAAGCCTTTAGTTATAAAAGCTTTTGTGGCAAATTTGAGGAGTTTTTCAGGAACCGAGTTTTGCGTGAAGTTTTTCGGCTACCAGTTTTCCGCTCAGGGCAGCGCCTTCCATTGAGGCGAGATAGTGCTGATTGGTATAATCGCCTGCGAGGAAGAAATTTTTCACCGGGCTTATCTGGTCGGGGCGGAACTTGTCGACATCGGGTACAGCCTTGTATACTGACTGAGGAATTTTGACAATGGTTGATTTCAGGAGCTTCGCCTGGCGTGATGCCGGAAAACGGTTGTGAATATCTTTCATGACCAGTTCCGTTATGACCTCATTAGGCATATCCATCAGTTGGTGTGCCGGAGCAAGTACAAGGCTCATGACGCTGCCTCCGTTTGCTGTGCCGGTTCCCTGCTGGAAATCATCAGGACAGGTGAGTGAAACATCGGCAAAGGTTGCGAAAATCGTTCCCTGAGAAAACATGAGATTATCGGTATCGGTGATTTTCCGGTCAAACCAGAGCTGGCAGTTTGCAACCGGGCTTCCCTGAAATTCATGAAGATTTCGGAAATACTTGTGGGCGAGCCATGGTTTGGGAATGATTTTTTTAACCGTGTGTACTGGAATGGCTGAAATGAACGCATCGGCCTCAATGATCTGCCCATCCTGAAGAACGGCATGCTTTATGGTCTCATCGCTGTTGAGTTCAAAGCGGTTGAGCTTTGCGTCAACGAATATCCGTCCGCCTTTGCTCTGGATATACTGTCGCATCGGCTCAATCATTGATTCGCCCGGGTTCTTTTTAAAAAATGCAAATTTTGTTGCTTCGTAATCGGTGCCGAAATACTTGAAAATGGTGATCATTGGACGGGCGCTGATCACATTTGGTTCAATGAAGTTCATGGCAAGGGCAATAGCGCGCCACAGTTTCTGGAGTGAGTGTTCCGAGGCACCTTGTTTTCTGTGCCATTCAGAATAGGTCATATGATCCTGGCTGCAGAAATACTCTTCGTTTCCGGTCAGTGCGGGATAAAGCCCCTTGATAAGCGAAATCTTGTCCCACATGGTGAGAAAATCAGTCTGAAGGCCTCCAATCACTTCCGCCCAGGGGCTTGGAAGGTTTGCTTTTTTGAAATAGGATTGTTTTCCGTCCGGTTCGGCATAGATCAGGGAGTGGGCTTTCCATGAGTAATTGTCAGCAGCCCCTACCCGTTTCAGATAGTTCTGAAGCTGAGTATATCCGCCGAAAACGATATGCAGGCCTGACTCAATGGAATCTCCGTCGTTATCTTTCCATACAGAAACCTTGCCGCCGAGTATCTTGCGTTTTTCATAGAGCTCTACGGTATGTCCGCGTTCGACAAGTTCTATTGCTGCACTGAGCCCTGCAACTCCTGCTCCGAAAATAGCTGTTTTCACCTCTGGTCAGTAATTTGTGGTTAGCGGAAGTATTGATCACCGGAATACAGGCAGAATATAAAGGTTGCTCTGCGATAAAGGAAATTTGCCGAAACTCTGTGGCAATCAGCTCACAAAAAACGCCTATTCTTTCATTCTTCTTAGAAATTGGTCAAGTTCCGTGATCATTCTTGAACCGATAATGAGCGATTGCTTGACAATGAAGCGCAGGTCATTCATTGCAGGTGGAGGCGGAATGACCGGATATCCTGATTTTTCGATGGTTTTATCTTTTATTTGATCAGGGGTCTTCCTATTATCTTCATGATCTGACATTGGCATTGCTGTTGCGGCTTTGGGAGTGATTGCATGGTTGTTTCAACGTTAAGCCTTTTGTTCATTTTAACAAATGAACAGAAACAATAAAAAAAAGAAAGAGATTGATTGTTCGAGACTGTTTGCTGTTTCATTCATAAAAAAGTTACAAGCCTAATAAATTTAGGGATTTCGTGTCTGCGTTATGAGTTTTTAAGAAAGAAGTTGTTTTTATCTTATTTTTTGGTAAATTTCTTACAAAATCGAATTAAATACAGTTCTGTTATGTCCGGACATCTTGATCTGATCGATCTGAAAATTATTGAGTCTCTTGGAGAGAATGGCAGAATTCGTTTAAGCGAACTTGCTGAAGTGGTGGGCTTGTCCATACCCTCAGTCAGCGAGCGGCTTGACAAGCTCCAGAAAAACGGGATTATCAAAGGATTCACCATGGAGGTTGATGAGCGTCAGCTCGGCTTTGATATTCAGGCTTTTGTTCGAGTAAGAATCGATTCTTCGAGGCACTACAAGTCGTTCATGGAGCATGTTCTCAACGAGGATGAGATCATGGAGTGTTTTTCAGTGACTGGTGAGGGGTCACATATTCTCAAGGTTATGACCCATAACACCTCTTCACTTGAAAAATTTCTGTCGAGAATCCAGAGCTGGCCTGGTGTTTTGAGTACCAATACCAGTTTTGTGCTCTCCCAGCTTAAAAAGAACAAGAAGATCAGCGCAGGTATTGTTCGCAATAATCTTCAGGATCGGCAGGTTCTGATTACTTTTGATGAAAAAAAATCAAGAAAGTGAGCAGAGGAGTTTTTAATGGCAAGTTTATTTCATGCAAACAGCAAATCTCAAATCTAACTATAAGGAGGTTCTTTTGAGCATCGAGAGTAAAATCCCGGTTTCTACCTATTTCGGAGCAATGACCTTTGATCAGAAAGCCATGCGGGCAAGGCTTCCAAAAGAGGTTTTTACCGCACTGCAGGGCACGATCAAGGCAGGCAAGAAAATATCTGAAGACATTGCAGGCGTTGTGGCACATGGCATGAAAGAGTGGGCAATGGAGCATGGCGCTACCCATTATACGCACTGGTTTCAGCCTATGACCGGTTCAACGGCTGAAAAACATGACGCTTTTTTATCAATCGACCGTGATGGCACTCCTATTGAGCGTTTCTCCGGTGAACAATTGATTCAGGGCGAGCCTGATGCTTCAAGTTTTCCGTCAGGCGGCATGCGCACTACCTTTGAGGCACGCGGCTATACCGCATGGGATCCTTCAAGCCCGGCTTTTCTTATGAGGGGCGGAAAAGATCTCACTCTTTGTATTCCAACCGTTTTTATCTCTTATCACGGTGAAGCGCTTGATGCCAAAACTCCGCTTCTTCGTTCCATGGATGCCGTAAGCAAATCCTCGATCAGACTGCTTGAGCTGCTTGGTGTTAACGGAGTTTCACGCGTAAAAACTTTTGCCGGTTGCGAGCAGGAATATTTTCTGATCGACAAAAAGTTCTATTCCGAGCGTCCTGATCTTATCATGTGCGGGCGTACTCTTCTTGGAGCTCTTCCACCAAAAGGCCAGCAGCTTGAAGATCACTATTTCGGCTCTATTCCTGATCGTGTGCTTGAGTTCATGCAGGATGTCGAACACGAGCTCTATCTGCTTGGTATTCCTGCAAAAACCCGACATAATGAGGTTGCTCCTCATCAGTTTGAAATCGCTCCGATTTTTGAAGAGGCCAATATTGCCGTCGATCATAACCTGCTTGTTATGGAGGTGATGAGAAAGATTGCCGACAAGAAAGGGTTTGCCCTGCTTCTTTTTGAAAAACCATTTGCAGGCATCAACGGTTCAGGCAAGCATAACAACTGGTCGATCGGTACCGATACCGGTATCAATCTGCTTGATCCGGGTGATACTCCTGAAAAGAGCGTTCATTTTCTTGTTTTTCTTGTTGCCGTCCTCAAGGGGGTATACAAGAGAGCTGACGTTCTGAGAATGTCTATTGCGAGTATCGGTAACGACCATCGCCTTGGTGCCAACGAGGCTCCACCTGCAGTGGTAACCGTCTTCCTCGGAGAGCTGCTTGAACGTGTTCTTGATGCTATCGAGAGCGGCAAGGTTGATCTTAAAACCGAGAAACAGGTGCTCAATCTGAATCTTGCACAGGTGCCTCTGGTCAACAAGGACTATACCGACCGTAACAGAACCTCTCCGTTCGCTTTTACCGGCAACAAATTTGAGTTCCGTGCTGTCGGTTCCTCCCAGGCTGCTTCTGTGCCGAACATGGTGCTTAACACCCTTATGGCAGAAGCTGTTGATGAAATCTCTGATGCGATTCAGGCCAAAATCAAATCGGGAATGGACAAGGATTCTGCGATTCTCGAAACCCTTCGTGAAGAGATAACCGCTACAAAGCCTATCCGTTACCAGGGTGACAACTACAGCGACGCTTTGCAGCAGGCTGCAAAGGACAGGGGTTTGCCGAACCTGAAAAATACACCGCAGGCGCTCAGGGTTCTGCTTAAAAAAGATATTCAGGATCTGTTTGTGAAGTATGGTGTTCTCAGCGAAGAGGAGATTCATTCACGCCTGCATATTCGTCTTGAACGCTATGTCAAGGGTATTGATATTGAAGCCCGCACCCTGCAGCTTATGCTCAAGACTCTTGTGATACCTGATGTTTCCGAGTACCAGGGAGATATAGGCAGTTCCTTCAACAACCTTCTTGCCGCTGCAGAGGCTATCGGACTTTCTGATAAAGCCTTGAGCAGTCAGGGAAATAACCTGAAATTGCTGGCTGAAAATCTCTCGACTCTGATCGATTTGACTGCTGAACTTGATGAGGCGGTTGAAAAACTCGAAACGCTTGAAACAGAGTTTGACAAGGCTGATTATTGCGCAGACGAACTGTTGCCGCTTATGGTAGCTGTTCGTGAAGTAGCCGACAGGCTTGAATTGATGGTTGATCGCAGCCGCTGGCAGCTTCCGACCTACTCTGAAATGCTTTTTGAGCATTGATCAAAACCGTAGTAAACAAAAAAGGTCCGCATTTGCGGGCCTTTTTTGTTTGGAGAAAGAGGTGTGGTTGCTTGATTGCGGATTGGGGGATTGACTGCGGCTGTCAATACAGTAACGGGTTGAATGTATAGTTCATAAGCACGGAATTCAAAATTCCCTGATTGCAGGACAGTGTTATTCTCCGATGATTTTGATCAGTACCCGTTTTCTTCTCATTCCGTCGAACTCGCCGTAAAAAATCTGTTCCCACGTTCCAAAGTGCAGTTTTCCTCTGGTGACGGCAATTACCACTTCGCGACCCATGATCTGGCGTTTGTGATGCGCATCGCCATTATCCTCGCCAGTCATATTGTGGCGATAGCGCTTAAGGGGTTCATGCGGAGCCAGCTCTTCGAGCCATCGTTTGTAATCTTCATGCAGGCCTGATTCATCATCGTTGATAAACACCGATGCGGTAATATGCATGGCATTGACCAGACAGAGCCCTTCCTGTATTCCGCTTTCATCAAGAGCACGTTCTACATCATGGGTGATATTAACAAAATCCATACGTGCCGGTACATGCATCCAGAGTTCCTTGTGGTACGATTTCATGAGTTATAGTGGTAAAAGGTTATTGATGTTCTGAATGAATTCTTGTTCAGCAAACGCCTTGTAACGGCATGTTTCTTTCATGCACATGGCGCCTGGCCTCCGGATTATGACGGTTGAAAATGTTCATTTTCCAAATATATCATGAGACAGCATAGAGTATGTCATGGTTTATATGTATTTGAAAATCGGCACGGCGGAGAGCTTTGACAAGGGCGCGCGTTTATTTGAGCCCCCGGAGTTTTTTGATGGTTACAGTGTTTTATCTGTTTGAC
>JAAXUM010000072.1 GCA_013336025.1 Chlorobiaceae bacterium | reverse complement strand
AAAAGAAATCCGGCGCGCTTTTATACCGTCAAACCCGGATAATTTGCTTCTGTCAGCCGATTACTCCCAGATAGAACTCAGAGTTGCTGCAGAAATCAGTGGCGATGAAAAGCTTATCGAGGCATTCAGAAACAGGGAGGACATTCATTCCGCTACAGCAAGAACCATTTTCAACACAACCGATATCACTCCGGAGATGCGTCGCAAAGCAAAGGAGGTAAATTTCGGTGTGTTGTATGGAATCATGCCTTTTGGTCTTTCACGACGCCTCAACATCTCTCGCAATGAAGCAAAAGCTATTATTGATACGTATACAGAGAAGTACCCCGGCATATTCAGGGCCTTGCAGAAAATCATCAGTGACGGCAAGGTAAACGGTTATGTCTCAACCCTTCTCGGCAGAAGACGGTATATCCCGGATCTTAACAGCCGGAACAACAATATTCAGAAATCCGCAGAAAGAGCAGCAATGAATACGCCAATTCAGGGAACAGCAGCGGACATTATCAAATGCGCAATGAATCTCTGCAGTACCCGGATTCGATTGAATAAAATGAAATCCGTTATGCTCCTTCAGGTTCATGACGAACTTCTTTTTGAAACACCGGAAAATGAAAAGCATGAGCTCAGGGCACTTGTAGAAGAGATAATGATTGATGCAGCAAGGAGTTGCGGGCTACATAACGTTCCTGTGGAAGTAGATACCGGTATCGGAAAAAACTGGCTGGAAGCCCATTAACAATTGACTTATAAGAAAAAGTTTATTTATATTCGATGAATGTATAGTCTTCTTTCGAGTTCAGCCAACCAATCAGACACCGCATGTTTTCAAAAAACCGGTTTTCCCTTCTGTCTGAACATGGCAGAAATTTTAAAAGAGCTGGCAAATCAGCTTTTTTTGGCGCTTTAGCATTTCTTTGCTCTTCTTTTCCCTCTTCTTCTCTTATCTCTTCAGCAATTGCTGAAGAGAAGCCTGCTGCTTCAGCTGAAGGACTTCTTGCAAGCACTGAAGAGATGATTGAGCACCTGATTCTCCAGATTGATCGTCAAAACGAAAACAGTCCGGAGACCAATGATAATTATACCGAATCCGGAAAAAACTTCTTTTCATCCATTCCAAACATCAAACCGGTTCCAGGCTCAATCACAAGTAATTTCGGACAGAGATTCCATCCGGTCTACAACACCATGCTCTTTCATGCCGGTGTTGATTTTTCTGCTGCCATTGGAACAAGGGTACAGGCTACAGGATCCGGTGTCGTAGCATTTTCCGGTTACGATAAGGGATATGGCGAGAAAGTCGTTATCAATCACGGATTTGGTTTTGCAACTGTTTATGCCCATCTGTCAAAATCACTGGTTCGTCAGGGGCAGCGCATCAACCGTGGAGAAATCATTGCGCTGACCGGCAACTCCGGAGTATCGACTGGCCCCCACCTTCATTATGAAGTCCACAAAAACAATGTCAAAGTTAATCCGACGGCTTACTTCTTTAATGGTGGCAGTCCATCCAAATTCATTACGAACGAAACGAATTCGACAGAAGCAACCGGCAGTAACTCGTAACACTAACAACCGAATAATTCAAGACAAACAGTATGTACTGGAACCTGGATCTTGCTCGTTATATTGCTGATGCACCATGGCCGTTAACAAAAGATGAACTGATCAACTACGCCAACAGAACAGGGGCGCCGCAGCAGGTTGTTGAAAACCTGCATGACCTTCCTGACAGTGATGAGCTCTATGAAAGCATCGATGAAGTATGGCCGGATTATCCGACTGACGAGGATTTTTGTTATGGAGATGAAGAGCTGCTAACCTAAGAGAACAGGTTGTTGTGTGCTATTTTATAAAATTGTCTTCCGTGTAATACTACAGTGCCTGGCACTGTCATTTTTTTGTGGAATTGCGCTTCCTGCTGCGGCCAAAAATAAATTGGCAGACAGTACGGAAGCGCTGTCTCCTTCTGTGTACGTCAATAAAATCCGATTCAGCGGAAACAAGGCCATATCGCGTGATGAGCTTCTCCAGATCATCACGACCTCAACCCACTCTTCTTTTCTTGGACTTGGCATTTTCGGTGGTGCAAAAAAACCGTTTATACCGGAAGATCTCCAGAAAGACCTCTCTCTCATCAAAAAGCTCTATACCTACAAAGGATATTTTTTTGCCGAAGTCGCATCATCAATTGCACCACGGAACAACGGGAAAAAAGTTGATATAGCAATCAACATACGCGAAAATGAACCATCAAGAATCGACTCCCTTGCCTATGAAGGTCTGGAATCAATTGCTGATGGACCCAGAACACAGTATCTGCAAAAAAGTGTTATAAAAACAGATGCCGTGTTTTCCGTAGAACGGTTAATTATGGAAAGAGATCGGACCATCGATTTCTTTCGTGAAGAGGGATATGCCTTTTTCCATGAAGACAGCATTCGCATAAAGGTAGATACAGTCGGAACGCACGCCGGAATATTGTTCAAGCTCAGGCTTCCTGAACGACTCACCTATGGAGGCATTCAGGCTGTCGTACAGAATCCATTCAAAAGTAATACCACTGGCCAGAAAACCACTTTTCTTAATGACAGTGTAACCGTTGTTATTTACGGCAGGCAGAGGATCAATCCTGAGCTTATATCGAGGCTGACGGCAATGCGTCCTGGCCGATTGACAAAAGAGAGCCTTGAAAAGGAAACCTTACAGAATTTAGGGGCAACCAATGTTTTTTCTTCCATCTCTGTCAAGCCTGATTCCGTAAAATCCGGAAAGCTCTATACCTCGATTAATCTCGAACCTGCACCAAAACACCAGATAGAACCAAAGCTCCTTGTCGACAACCGGTATGGATCCGTTTTTTTCGGAGGATCCATTGCCTATGAAAACAGAAACCTGTTTGGAGGAGCAGAGCAGTTCAGCGCCGCCACAGAGTTTGGAACACAAGCCGGATACAGCAAGACGTTACTTTCAAATCTGAGTGATGATCAGTACGCAAAAGTCATCCCTTTTGAATTCAGCCTGAAAAGCAGTCTCGTCATGCCGGACATCTCCAAACCAGGAAACAGCTACTCCGCCTATCTGGAATATTCTGCAGCAAAACTGCCTATACTGCTTTCTACTCAGATCGGTTTGATTCGTGGTACCTACAGCGCAAAAATCGGCAAAGCATCACGAATCAACTTTGATTTTTTTGACTTCGAATGGATCAAGAAAGACTCACTGAAAGGATTCAGACAACTCTTTAAAAATGATCTTGCCACCAATATAGGAATTGACCCGACTGATGACGCAGCCGTCAACGCAGGCATAGACAGTCTTCTTGAAGCACGAGTAAACCAGTCAATCAGACTTCGTTACAATACGACTAACAGTGCCTCGGCAGCGCCAGGCAAAAACATCTGGAATCTCGACCTTCTTCTTGAGGAAGCCGGCGGTATTGCATGGCTGATCGACAACTATCTCGATACAAAGCATTACGATGGATTCAGTGACAAAAACCCCCAGATATTCGGAACAACCTACTCCCAATACGTAAAACTCGAAACAAAACTTGGAATGACAAGAAATCTTTCGGACAGCCACCAGCTTGCCGGAAGACTCCATCTTGGCTACATGATCCCTTATGGCAAAGCTGGTGCAACGCCCGAAGAGCGCCGTTTTTATGCGGGCGGCGCCAACTCCATGCGAGGATGGATGTACAACACCCTCGGGCCGGGCAGAAGCAACAGCGAAGCTGCGGCCAATTTCGGAGCCAATATCAAGCTTGAGCTTGGTCTTGAGTATCGATTGAAATTTTTCAAATTCCTCGGCCAGTCTTCCGGGATAACCTTTTTTACCGATATCGGCAATATCTGGGACAATACCGGCCCTTATGCATTTAATCTCAGATCCCTGACCCGGGATTTTGCATGGGACTGTGGTGCCGGCCTTCGTATTGGTTCACCGATTGGTCCACTGCGCTTTGATTTCGCCTATAAACTCCATGATCCCGGTGATGAGCATCCATGGAAAATATCGGATTTCAACCCTCTTGATTTCACCTTCCATTTTGGAATAGGCGAGACTTTTTAATATTTACCATTCAAACATCTTTTATCCACCATCAAGTCTGCCTGTACAATGCCGGGAAAAACAACTCTTCTTGCACCCTCAATTCTTTCCGCTGACTTCACAGCGCTTGCATCATCCATTGCCGTTGCTGAAAATGCAGGGGCTGACTGGATGCATTGCGATATCATGGATGGGGTTTTCGTGCCAAACATAACGTTTGGGCCGTTTATCGTGCAGGCTATCTCACGGTGCACAACCATGACAATCGACACCCATTTGATGATCATTGATCCTGACCGCTTCATTGCGGATTTCATCAAAGCAGGATCCCATCAGATAACCGTTCATCTGGAAGCTTGTCCCCATCTTCACCGAACCATACAACTCATTAAAAGCCTTGGTGCAAAAGCCGGAGTATCCATCAATCCCGGCACACCACTTTCATCACTTGAATCAATTCTTCCCGATCTTGATCTCGTCCTGCTGATGTCTGTCAATCCCGGTTTTGGCGGTCAATCGTTTATCCCCTCTTCTGTTGAAAAAATATCTGCGCTTCACAGAATAAGATGCGATCGAAACCCGGAAATGATTATTGCTGTTGATGGAGGAATAACTGAAGATAATGCAGGAGAGGTGGTTGCGGCAGGTGCTGATGCGCTTATCGCCGGAACAGCGTTTTTCAGGGCAGCAGACCCTGCTGAAGCTGCAAGAAAGCTCAAGTCTCTGTCCAGATAACCTGCTGAAGCTCTTCGCTCACATGCAGCCCTTCGCCGATGAGAACAGCATCAAACGATGCTTTATCGAGAAGAGCTGCATCGGCAGCAGTTTTAACGCCACTTTCCGAAACAGAAACAACCCCCTCCGGTATGTATGGCCTCAGTCTGGTTGAGGTATGGAGATTAACGCTGAAATCCCGAAGATCCCTGTTGTTGATGCCGATGATCAATGCTCCGGCATTGAGTGCGATATCGAGTTCCCTGTGATCATGAACTTCAACAAGCACGTGAAGTCCGGTTTGACGCGCAAAATCAAGATAATCCTGTAACTGGTGTGGATCAAGAGCCGCAACAATAAGCAGTATGGCATCTGCACCCATCAGGCGTGACTCGTAAATCTGACATTCATCCACAATAAAATCCTTGCGCAGTACCGGCAGAGGAAAGGCTTGATGTACCTCTTTCAGATAATCCGGGGAGCCCTGAAAAAACACCTCTTCAGTCAGTACAGAAAAAGCCGACGCACCAAGCGCCATATAACGCATGGCCATTTCCGTCGGCTTGAAATCATTGACAATAACACCACGTGACGGTGAAGCCTTTTTTATTTCGGCTATCAGCTTCATCCTGCCGGCAGAACGTCTCAGACTGCCCTCAAAATCCCTGCACGGCGGAAGCGCCTTTTCCTGTTCAAGATAGTGCTGAAGCGGTCGCTGTCGTTTCAGCGCAAACAGAGTTTGCCTCTTCTCTTCGAGAATTCTTGACAGATAGGTCATGTCGCTCAATCCTGAGCGGCCAGTTCCCTGAGCCCTGTTTCAAATTCGACAATCTGGCGGATATTGTCCAGAAACCATGGATCAATTCCCGTTGCCTGATATACCTCATCAATGGTAGCTCCAGCAAGAAATGCATAACGGAGATAAAACATCCTGTCGGCTTTGGGTATTCTGATTTTATCAAGAATATCAGCTTTGGCAAACTGCTTCTGCTGCTGGGTCATGTCAATCACATTCATAATATCCTTGCCGTCAGCGCCCAGCCCTGCCCGCCCTATTTCAAGACCACGCAGCGACTTCTGCAACGCCTCCCTGAAATTGCGGCCAAATGCCATAACCTCTCCTACCGACTTCATCTGCACGCCAAGCCTTGCGTCGACATTTTTAAACTTCTCAAAATCCCACCGGGGCACCTTGACCACACAGTAATCAATTACAGGTTCAAAGCTTGCAGGAGTCGTTCTGGTAATATCATTGAGAATTTCGTCAAGCGTATAGCCAACAGCAAGTTTGGCAGCCACCTTGGCTATAGGAAATCCAGTCGCTTTGGAGGCAAGGGCTGAACTTCTCGACACACGGGGGTTCATCTCGATAACCACGATGCGGCCGGTCCGGGGATGAATGGCAAACTGGATATTGCTTCCACCTGTTTCAACACCGATCTCCCTTATAATCCTGACTGAAGCGTCTCTCAGCTCCTGATACTGCCGATCGGTCAACGTCTGTGCCGGAGCAACAGTAATGCTGTCTCCTGTATGAACGCCCATCGGATCAACATTTTCAATCGAACATACAATTATGACATTGTCTGCAAGATCTCGAATGACCTCCAGTTCGAATTCTTTCCATCCAACAAGACACTCTTCAACAAGCACCTCACTGATAGGACTCTCCGCAAGACCTCTTCGTACCGCATCATAATAGTCGGCCTTCGTTTCGGCAAATCCTCCTCCGGTACCGCCAAGCGTAAACGATGGACGGATAACAATTGGAAGACCAATCTCCTCAAGCGCTTCCTTTGCCTCTTTTTCATTCCTGACAAAAAAACCCTTGGCCATTTCAAGACCGATTTTTTTCATGGCATCGCTGAAAAATTCACGGTTTTCAGCTTTTCTGATTGCACGCAGCTTTGCGCCGATCAATTCAACACCATTGCGTTCAAGAATGCCTGACTCTGCAAGACTGACTGCGGTATTCAATGCCGTCTGGCCTCCCATGGTAGGCAGCAGTGCATCAGGTTTTTCCTTTTCGATTATTTTTCTGACATAATCAGGAGTAATCGGCTCAATGTATGTGGCATCAGCCATTTCGATATCGGTCATGATGGTCGCCGGATTGCTGTTGACCAGCACAACCCTGTACCCATCCTCTTTCAATGCCCGACAGGCCTGAGTTCCGGAATAATCAAATTCACATGCCTGACCAATGACTATCGGGCCAGCTCCGATCACTAAAATTGACTTTATATCTTCCCGCTTTGGCACGTTTTCCAGGGGTTTAAACTTTGTAAGTCTGAATCGAACGTAATGTACAAAATATTTGCAGAGTTTCAGTTCACATCCGGTGCGAAGTCAAGGAGTAATGCGTATCGGTTCCTGGTGAAAACCGCCTGAATCTCTTCTCAACCATGCCGTCACCTCCTTTGGAACCCCGTCTATCAACGATATGATCAGCATGGTATGACCGGGACTGGAAAAATCAATATCATTGCATGAAGGAACCGCCGGTGAATTGATATGCGAATGATAGGAACCGACAATCTCATAACCGAGTGCATGTGCTTCTCTCTCAATATCATGAAACTCCCCACGTCCGATTTCAAAACCGTGTTCCTTACCATAATACAGGCAATTGCGGCAGGGCGCTATTTCATAAACGACATTTTCGATATTCCCTCTGTGATCAGCATGACTGATTCCGGCAAGCAGCCCGCAACACTCATAGGGCTGTTCCCGGAA
>JAAXUM010000071.1 GCA_013336025.1 Chlorobiaceae bacterium | reverse complement strand
TTCAAGCACAACTCCGGCGGGATGCTTCTCGACAAGGTGGATGGCCATGATGCTCTTGAAGCCGCACTGCTCAATCATCAGGGCTCCCGACTTGAAAACTTTCGCACCATTACTGTTTCCGCTGTTTATGATCATGAAAACGGAGCTTCAGCCACCGAGGAAACAGCAATTCTGCTTGCAGGAGTAAGCGATACGCTCTATCGCCTGCAGGAGGCCGGCATTCCTGCTGAAACCGCCGCCCGAAAAATCGAAATCGTTCTGGCTATCGGGCCAAGCCATTTCACGGAACTTGCAAAAATACGTGCCGTTCGATTTCTCCTGCAACATATCCTGAAAGCCTACGGCGCACCAACAAACTGTCTGCCACGTATTTTTGCTCGAACTTCAGAGAGAAACCTTTCACTGCTCGACCCCTTCACAAATCTGCTCCGCCAAACCACCGAAGCTGTCTCGGCAATTTTCGGCGGATGCCAGACTCTGCAGATTTCGCCATTCGATAATGGACTCTCTGTCTCTCATGCCATGGCCGAACGGGTATCCGGCAATATCCATCTGCTGCTGCAGCACGAAGCAGAACTTGGTCGGGTTTTCGATCCGGCAAGAGGTTCATATTACATCGAAAAGATGACCAAAGAACTCGCCCGCTCTGCATGGAAGCTTTTCAGTGATATCGAAACTGCCGGCGGTCTGCAACTTGCGCGCAAGAGCGGAATGATCGACTCGTTGATACGCAATACCTCCGAAAACAGGCTTGCATCCATCAACAAGCGAACCAAAACAATGATAGGGGTAAACCGTTATCCTGCAAACCTTACGGTTCATCAGGAGGATAACCTTTCAGCAATACGGGATGTTCTTGAAAGAAGGCCAAAAGGCAATGAGGGAGCGGCTTATGAACTGCTCAGGATAAACGCGATTCAGGGCAAAAAAGATACCGGTTGTAGTCCGGCGGTTTTCTGCTGGATGCAGGGGGATACCGCAGCAAGCTTCCGACAGGCTGCCTTTGCTGAAGATTTTTTCAGATGCGGCGGTTTCGATATAGCAGGAAGCGCTCAGCTTGTACCTGACGAATCATCATATCAGGCCGTCCTCACTCATAAACCTGCTGTTCTGGTGCTCTGCATTGCTGAAAAAGACCCTTATTCAGCAGCACAAATAATCGCGCAGAACCTTCGCGATCTTGATCCGAAGCTTCTCGTTGTCATGGCGGGAAAACCGCCAAAGGATCCTGAATCGCTTTTTCGTGCCGGAATAGACAGCTTTATTCATACCGGAGTAAACCTCATCGACCATTTGACCATGTACCAACATAAAACCGGAGTAAAATGAGACCGGATTTTTCAGGCATAGATATTTTTACCGCCGCTTCAGCCAATACGGATAATCTCTCGGAAGCGCCCCGGCATTTCACCTCCGCTGAGGGAATCGAGATACAATCCTTTTACCCGGAACACAATAGCGATTCGTCCGCAATAACGCATTTTGCACCGGGATTTCCCCCTTTCAACGGAGGCCCTTACTCCACGATGTACACAACGCGGCCATGGACTATCCGCCAGTATGCCGGATTCTCCACCGCTGAAGAATCAAACCGGTTTTACCGCCAGAATCTTGCGGCCGGCCAGAAAGGCCTTTCCGTTGCCTTTGACCTCCCGACACACCGAGGTTATGATTCCGATCATGAACGGGTTGTCGGAGATGTCGGCAAAGCCGGCGTTGCAATCGACACTGTCGAGGATATGAAAATCCTCTTCGACAGCATCCCTCTCGGAGAGATATCGGTATCGATGACCATGAACGGCGCCGTTCTGCCTGTTATGGCCTTTTATATCGTTGCCGCCGAAGAACAGGGCGTTCTGCCTGAAAAGCTGAGCGGCACCATTCAGAACGACATTCTCAAAGAGTTCATGGTGCGTAATACCTATATCTACCCGCCAGAACCATCCATGCGGATTATTGCCGACATCTTTCAGTACACAAGCCGCAGGATGCCGAAGTTCAACTCGATCAGCATTTCAGGATACCATATGCAGGAAGCTGGAGCGACGGCTGATCTTGAACTGGCTTACACGCTTGCCGACGGACTTGAGTATATCCGAACCGGCCTCAAGGCAGGACTTGATATTGACGCTTTTGCGCCAAGACTCTCCTTTTTCTGGGGTATCGGAATGAACTACTTCATGGAAATAGCCAAACTGCGTGCCGCAAGAATGCTCTGGGCCAAAATTGTCCGGACGTTCAATCCGAAAAACAAGAAATCACTGATGCTTCGCTCCCACTGCCAGACCTCAGGGTGGAGCCTCACTGCACAGGATCCATTCAACAATATCGCAAGAACCTGTCTTGAAGCCCTTGCGGCATCGCTCGGTCACACGCAGTCACTGCACACCAATGCGCTTGACGAAGCAATAGCGCTCCCCTCACCTTTTTCAGCCCGTATTGCCAGAAACACCCAGCTCTACCTGCAGGAAGAGACCGATATTACCAGAAGCATCGATCCCTGGGCAGGCTCATATTATGTGGAAAATCTGACGGCGAAACTTGCAGAAAAAGCATGGAACATCATCACAGCTATCGAAGAGGCTGGCGGAATGGTTAAAGCCATTGAACGAGGCATTCCCCAACTGCAGATTGAAGAGGCTGCAACCCGGAAACAGGCTCGTATCGATAGCGGTGAAGACCTGATTATCGGGGTAAACGGTTTCACAACGGCAAGTGCAACAGAAATTGACCTGCTTGAGGTTGACAACACGATGGTGCTTCGTCAGCAGCTTGACAGGCTTGAACAAATCAAAGCCGGACGTCATGAAGAAGAGGTGAAAAAAGCTCTGCAGGCCATTGAGCAGTGTGCTGCAACAGGTACAGGAAACCTGCTTGAACTTGCTGTTGACGCGGCAAGAAAAAGAGCCACACTGGGTGAAATATCCATGGCATGTGAAAAAGTTTACGGAAGATATCGTGCCCGAACAAAGCTCAACACTACCGTCTATATGTCTGAAATGCAGAACAACACGCTCTTCAGAAAAGCGCAGCAACTTGCCGACACCTTTGCAGCGCTTGAAGGGAGACGTCCGAGAATAATGGTGGCAAAAGTAGGACAGGACGGCCACGACCGCGGGGCAAAGGTTATCGCGGCAGGATTTGCCGATATTGGCTTTGACGTTGATATCAGCCCTCTTTTTCAGACACCTGAAGAGATCGTCAGCCAGGCACTTGACAATGATGTTCATCTTATAGGAATATCAAGTCTCGCCGGAGGGCATAAAACCCTTATCCCGAAAATTATTGAAACGCTTCACATGCAGGGTCGAAAGGACATCCTTGTCATTGCCGGCGGAATCATTCCCGACAACGATCACGCATTTCTTTATGAGCAGGGTGTTGCCGGAATTTTCGGACCGGGAACGGTCATTTCCGATGCAGCAATAAAACTGCTGAATCTTCTGATGGCAAAGTTTTCAAAATGAAAAGCGGAGAAAAAATCAGCTTCTATGCCGATAACCGCGAACCGGACGTGGAGAAAATGGTTTGCGGGATCATGAATGGCAACCGCCAGATGCTCGCGCGAGCCATAACGCTTGTGGAATCGCAGAATCCTGACCATGAAAAAAAGGCACACGAAATCCTTGACCGCTGCCTTGAAAAAAAAAGCCCCTCGATACGTATCGGCATAACCGGTTCACCCGGGGCTGGAAAAAGCACGTTTATTGAAACTCTCGGTCTGGAAATCATCAAATCCGGCCACCGCCTTGCAGTACTGGCAATTGATCCGAGCAGCATGCAGTCCAAAGGCAGTATTCTGGGTGACAAAGCTCGAATGGAAAAACTGGCGGTAAACAAACATGCCTATATCCGCCCCTCAGCAACTTCAGGATATCTTGGCGGCACCTCACCAAAAACGCACGAAACAATTCTCCTTTGCGAAGCTGCCGGTTACGATGTCATCATTGTTGAAACTGTCGGAGTTGGTCAGTCTGAAATACAGGTTGACTCCATGACTGACTTTATCCTCTTGCTTATGCTTCCCGGCTCCGGTGACGAACTGCAGGGCATCAAGCGGGGAATCATGGAAATCGCTGATGCCATTGCTGTTACCAAAACAGACGGCGAGCAAACCGGCCTTGCGGCAATATCAAAAGCCGAATGCGATGCGGCCCTGAGAATGTTGCCACCCAAATACCCTTTCTGGAAACGCGAGGTATTTCTGACTTCAGCAATAACCGAAAAAGGCATAAAAGAGGTCTGGCAGAACATCACAGAATTTTTTACAGTCATGCATGAAAAAAATCTGCTGCAAGAAAAAAGAGAAAACCAGCTTAAAAACCTCTTTACCGCCATACTTGAAGATATGCTGAAAAAAAAATTCTATCTCGATCGCGAGGTCTGTTCATCATTAACAACAACAGAACAACTCGTTGTTACGGGAAAAATCAGCCCATTCAGCGGAGCCAGTTCCCTCATCAATATTTTCAGACACCTCGATACATTGCGGTAAGTTACAACCCTGTCTTGAAATCCGCAAAACGATAACAAAGCTTATTCAGTAGAACCGATAAACTCCTTTTCATTACTTTTCACAATAAGAACCGGACAGTTTGCCTTGCGAACAACAGTTTCAGCAACACTGCCCATTATAAGACGGCTCAATCCCTTTTTGCCGTGTGAACCCATGATAATGAGATTGACATCAAGATGATCAGCCTGTTCAAGAATCACATCAGATGGATTGCCGATTTCAACAGAACAATTGACAACAACTCCGGCTTTCATCAATTCCTGACGCAGAATCTCAAGGTCCCCTTCCGCAGCTTTGGCAAGATCCTCTTCAAGCGGAACATATTCCAGTGAAATATCAATAGCCATAGGGCGAGGTTCCACCACATTCAAAAGAGAGATCGCAGCCCCCATGCCGGCAGCAAACTCCTGCGCATACCGCACTGCTTTCGATGAAGCATCGGAAAAATCAACAGGACAGAGAATGGTTTGTATTCTGAACATGGCTTCTCCCGGTTTTATTATTAAATCCTTCAATAAGACAAGTTACTTGTTTTCCATAAAAGCTTTAAGCAGATCAATAGGTACCGGAAAAATGGTTGTTGAATTATTCTGCCCGGCAATATCCTTCAAAGTCTGCAAATACCGCAACTGGAGAGCTGCTGGTGCGGAAGAGATAATTGCAGCGGCGTCTGCCAACCTCTGAGCTGCCTGAAACTCCCCTTCAGCATTGATGATTTTTGAACGTCTCTCCCGTTCAGCTTCAGCCTGTTTTGCCATGGCACGGCGCATCTCTTCGGGAAGGTCGATCTCCTTAACCTCAACCTTGCTTACCTTAACCCCCCACGGTTCGGTATCCTTGTCAAGGATATTCTGGATACGTTCATTGATCTCATCTCTTTCAGCAAGCAGGTTATCAAGTTCGCCCTGACCACAAACACTCCTCAGCGTTGTCTGGGCAAGTTGCGACGTGGCGAAATGAAAATCAGCCACATCAAGAATTGCCTTCATGGAATCAAGAACCCTGAAATAGACAACAGCGCTCACTTTGACCGACACATTATCACGAGTGATGATATCCTGAGGAGGCACATCAAGCGTGACTGTTCTGAGGTCAACCTTCACCATTTTGTCAATACCGGGAAGAAGAATGATAAGGCCCGGCCCTTTTGGACCTATGGCCCGACCAAGGCGAAAAATAACGCCGCGTTCGTACTCCCTGAGAATTTTAACTGCTGAAAAGAAGAAAACGCCGACCAGAATGAGAATAGTAAGCACATTAAACGTAAGCATGATTATTCCTGTTGTTTTGTTTTAACCGTCAATTTCATTCCCTCAATACCTGTAACGAGAACTTCGGTTTCCGTAACGATGCGTTCAGAAGCAGAAGCGTCCCAAAGCTCTCCATGAACAAATACTTTTCCCGGTTTATCCGTTTCAATAAGCCGGATAACACGCCCGCTCTGACCAATAAGGGCACTCTTTCCTGAAAAAGGTGGCTGCTTGCCTGACCTGAACACAAGCAGTAAAAGAAGCGCTATGCCAATGGAAAACAGGATAAAAACAGGCAGAATCACCTGAAGTGAAAGCGTGATTCCCGAACCGGGCAGATCGAAAAGCATGATCGATCCTGCAAAAAGCGCAACAAGACCGGCAATGGCAAGTATCCCACCACTGGTAATAAACAACTCAAGAGCAAGAAAAAGAACGGCAAGCAGAAGAAGAAGCAATCCGGTCACATTTACAGAGAGTGTCTGCATGGAATAGAGCGCCAGAAGCAACGAAATCGCACCGGCAACACCCGGAAATATCGCACCCGGTGTAGCCAGCTCAAAATAAAGACCGGCTATGCCGGCAAGAAATAAAATATAGGCGAGATTGGGATCAGCGATGATCATAAGCGCAGACTCCTTGAAAGTGGGCCTGATCTCGCGAATGGTGAATGCTGCTCCTGTGAACATCTTCTCGCCGGCAACTGTTTCTATTTTCAACCCGCGGATCCGGGCCAGCACATCCGATGGTTTTTCAGAAATCATATCAATAACGCCTGCCTGCAGAGCCTCCTGCGCTGTCGATGAAACACTCTCCGTAACGGCTTTTTCAGCCCACAGAGCATTACGTCCCCGTTTTTCCGCAAGACTCCGGGCAAACGCCGCAAGATCATTAACCGTTTTTTTCTTTATCGTATCGTCTCCGTCACTCCTTCCGCCCACACCTACAGGATGAGCTGCCCCGATCTCCGTTCCCGGAGCCATTGCCGCCACATGCGCAGAGAGCATCAGGAGGGCACCTGCCGATGCCGCCTGGGCACCCGAAGGATAGACGTACACGATCACCGGTATCGGAGATGCCATGATCTCCTGCACCATGGAACGGAGAGAACTCACCAAACCTCCGGGCGTATCCAGCTCCACAAGCACAGCGTCGGACCCGGATTGACGGGCATCATGAAGTGCCCTTGCAAAAAAACCTGCGCTGCCGGGATTGACCGACCCCTTGATCACGATTCTCGATACAAGATTTTCGGCACCATCGGCAGGAGAAAAAATCAAAGCGATTGCCGTTACGACAGCAATGAAAAATAAATGCACGCCAAACACTCTGTTACACCGTATTCGTCCAATAACCATCTTTTTTCCTTTTTGCATTCTATGATCAATATAACGAAATCAGGAAAAGTTCGTCTTTTCACCCTCAAGAGAACATTACTGAAAAGAAAATGCTCTTGTCTATGGGCAAGGGGTTGCTATTTTATTTCTCAGAAACTAATTTTAAAGTTCATATGTTTTTTTGTGATATGATTATTTGAGATAACGATTGATACCATTAACCGAAACCATACCGTTCCATGTTTTTTGATCCACTATACTTCCTTTTTGCCCTGCCGCCCATGCTCCTTGGTTTGTGGGCACAGTTCAGGGTTAAATCAGCTTTCAGCAGATATTCCCAGGTACGAACCAACAGCGGCATCAACGGGGCCGACGCCGCAAAAAGAATTCTTCTGCGAGGCGGTTTGCAGAATGTTACCATTGAGGCCACCAGAGG
>JAAXUM010000313.1 GCA_013336025.1 Chlorobiaceae bacterium | reverse complement strand
CTCATTTTGTCCTGCTCCAAGAGAAAGAGTATGACACCCGGGTCGAGATCCCCCGTGCGGGTACTCATCACAAGCCCGCCCGCAGGAGAAAACCCCATAGTGGTATCGATGCTTCTCCCCTCTTTCACAGCAGCCATACTCGCGCCATGACCCAGATGGGCAAGAATAACCTTTCCGCGAGCGGCCTCACATCCTCCCTGTCGTTCAAGCTCGGCCAGCAGATACTCATAAGAGAGCCCATGAAAACCGTAACGCTGTACTCCCTCGCTGCGAACAGACTCCGGCAGAGGGTAGAAGCGCGCGACCGGCGGCATGGAAGAGTGAAACGAGGTATCGAAACAGGTCACCTGAAGCGTTCCCGGAAAAAGTTTCGAGGCCTGACTGACAGCCTTCAATGCCTGCGGAAGATGCTCGGGAGCATAGGGAACCAGCTCCTCAAGTGCGACAATCAGCTCAGGAGAAACCACCTGCGGACTCGAATAACGAGGGCCGCCATGCACCATACGGTGCCCGATGGCATCAGGCATGTATGCTTCACCCTGCTTGAGTATCCACGAAAAGAGATAACGACATGCAGCATCATGATCCGGCACAGCAACGCTTTCACGTGCAAGAGAGCTTCCCTGCCCGTTTCTGACAGAAAACACCCCGCCCTCGTGATCAATCCGCGTCAAAGAACCGGTAAACAGAAGCTCTTCAGCCTCACCAATCTCGTACAGTGCAACCTTGATGCTCGACGAGCCTGTATTGAACGCCAGAATTTTTTTCGTCTCTTTCATACCATCCTGTGCTGCCAGTTTTACTATCGATTCCATTACCATCCGGAGTCAGTCGTTCCTGACTCCCTGCGCATACCCGACCATTCTGAAAGAGGCGCATTGTTTCGTACACAGCTCTCCTTTCAGGGAAAAAATCAGTTCAGCTTAATTATGGAACCTGCTTCATGAAATATACATGCCGGTTTCTCAAAACAACACGCAACTAATCGGACCGGGTTTCGGAATTGCCGGTATCCATTTTTCGCCTGAACAGATCCTGAACTTCGCCATGTATTCCCTGATTCATCTCTCATGTATAATAACCGCCATTCGACCAGATCAAAAACAAAGGCAAAAAAATTGTACAATTTGCATTTTTTCAGAGTGCTGCAATGAAAGGCGATTATCCTTGTCCTGCGAAATCACGGGACGATACTCATATTATAACAAGCCCGACAACTCATAACATCGATAATTACAGCATTCTTGACCTTATAACCTGCGTTAAACAGTACTCTGTACTTACGGCCCGCCTTCTCATTTCTCGACGCCACAATTCTCTTCGTGCTATCAAGAGGTATACCAGATGCTATAACGTTTTTAAGTCCAAAACAAAATCTTGATGCTATTCCACTGTACCCCATTCTCCCTTGCAGTTCCCGAAAAAGAGGAGCGTGCTGCTTATGCCAGAATATGATCCCTTTTTCATGGAAGAACGCGATTCGTTACATTAAAAACATCCACTCTCCGGATTACAGCAAGGCAGCGCAAATGCCATCAAAAAACCTTCGACACAAAACAGGGAACTTTCATCATGAAACAGATCCCCCGATCAATCAGTCCGGAAATTGCAGCATGTCAGCTTCAGGTCATGGACATAACAATGAACTGCCGTGTGCTTGGCAGTGGTCACCCGCTTCTGATGATCATGGGTTATGGAAGCACAATGAACCTATGGGAATCAACGCTGCTTGAAGGGCTTGCTGAACACTTCAAGGTCATTGTGTTCGACAATCGGGGAATTGGCGGCACGCAAACGGGAACGCAGCCTTTTTCCATCGGGCAGTTTGCCGAAGACAGTGCCGCGCTCCTGCAATCGCTGGATGTCGAACATGCGCATGTGCTTGGATGGTCGATGGGATCGCTGATCGCACAGGAACTCGCCTTGCGGCATCCCTCCCTGATCAGCAAACTGATTCTCTACGCTGCCCATTGCGATGCAAAAATGTTTCCGCCTTCACCTGAGGTGCTGACAATGCTCACCGACACATCCGGAACGCCTGAAGAGCGCGGCATGCGATACATCAGCGCGCTTTTTCCCGACAACTGGCTCCAGGGTAATGGTCAGCGCCTGAAAGAGATCTTTTTTCGGCCCATGGGTACAATACCTGAAGAGAGCGTCGGCAGGCAGGCTGCGGCAATTGACGAATGGAACGGAACAACCGGAAAGCTTGGAGAGATCACCTGCCCGACGCTTCTGATTACCGGTTCTGAGGATAAACTGACGGTTCCTGATAATGCGAGGTATATGTCCGAAAGGATTCCCGATGCTGAACTGATCATTATCGAAAACGGCGGCCATGGCCTTATGTTCCAGTATCCTGAAATTTTCCGCGACAGCGTAATCGGCTTTCTTGGATAAGCGAAACATGATACCATAGAGGGCGACGAACATGAAAAGCGAGCTGTTAAACCGCAAGCGCCCGTTCGCTTTCCGCCAGATTCGTCTCCTTCATAAGCAACGGCAACTTCCTGCCGATGTTTATTGCAATGGTTCGTGAGATTTTTTTCGATCCATTACATTATTCAGGCGAGCCGGGGGATTATCGTACGATGCATTTTACAGAAGATTCCAGGATCTGAAGACGTTTTCCACGATAGCACGGGCAGCTTTGCCTGAAGGATGTTCCCCGCCGGTAATGTTGCAGGCGAATACGTATTCGGCTCCCCCGCTCTCAAGAAAACCGACGAACCAGCCCAGATCCCCGTTTCCGTCCGCACTCTTTCCTGATCCGGTCTTGCCGTAGAGCTTCCCTTTCGGGGTTTCCGCAGCCAGCATG
>JAAXUM010000312.1 GCA_013336025.1 Chlorobiaceae bacterium | reverse complement strand
GACCGGTCAGCGCTGAAGTCACCACGTTAGCCGCAGAAGAGATGATTGCCGAAGGAGAGGCTCTTGCCGCAATTCATGAAAACGTTGTGGTTAAATGTCCCCTCACGATAGACGGGCTGAAAGCCATCAGGCATTTTTCAGAGAAAGGTATCCGTACCAATGCCACACTGGTTTTTTCTCCCAACCAGGCACTGCTTGCCGCCAAGGCCGGAGCTTCATACGTCAGCCCGTTTGTTGGCCGGCTTGATGACATCAGCACCGACGGAATGGCGCTCGTCGAGCAGATTGTCACCATTTACGACAACTACGGGTACATGACCGAAGTCATCGTTGCCAGTGTCAGGAACCCCGGGCACGTCGTGGAGTCTGCGATGATGGGGGCGGATATTGCCACCATTCCATTCAGTGTCATCCGCCAGCTTGCCAATCATCCATTGACCGACGCCGGCCTGAAAAAATTCATGGAAGACGCCGCTATCCTCAAAAAATAGATCGCCTGTTTGCGGGCAGCGGAATTTCCCGGACAGCATTGCAGCAGCTCAACACGCACATCCGGTAGCGTGTTGAGCGCTTCTCAGGGCTTTGAAATAACCTCAAGTTTAACCCTTGCCGTCCCTTTTTCATAGAAACCGAGCTGTTTTGCCGCTTCGGCGCTCAGATCGATAACCCGGTTATCAACAAAAGGACCCCGATCATTGACCCGAACTTCAATTGACGCTTTCGTATCAAGATTGGTGACACGGACAATTGACGGCAGAGGCAGGTACTTGTGAGCAGCGCTCGGCTTATCAGGATAAAACGTTTCACCATAAGCTGTCGCCTGCCCGTTATGCTGCTCAAGGGTTTCCTGGCCGTACCATGAAGCAATTCCGGTTTCCTCATAAGCTGTTGCCTGTTCATAACTCATTGGCATATAGAGCTTTCCGTTGATCACATAAGGAGTGTTCTTGATTTTGCCAAGCCGAAAGGCTTCAGAAGGCGAGAGCCCGGAAGTATCCACTCTCTTATTGGGAGGCTGGTATGTTTTACATGAGGCAAGACCGATGAAAAGCACGGTCAGAGCCACGAAAAAAAATCTGCGCATAACAAGGGCTTTATTGAGTTCCTGTCAAGGTATGCAATAAAAAATAGCCAAAAGCCGGGAATTATCCCCCTGTGCAAATATATTTAATAAAGCGCATGCGTTTTTGCGCATGGCATACCGATGTTTCTGATTTGCAGAGATAAGACAAACGTGCTTCATGACTGAAAAGCCTCAGCAGAAAATTCCTTTCGGCATTCTGGTTTTCCACGGGTTTACGGCAACGATCGACAGCGTCTCTTTGCTGGTTGACGCGTTGAATCGCACAGGCTTGCCTGTGCGAGCCCCACTGCTTGCCGGTCATGGATCATCGTCGCCCGAAGCACTTCGCGGAATCACCTGCACAGACTGGCTGACTGATGCCGAAAAGGCTTTCGGGCAGCTCTCGGCTGTATGCGAAAAGATAATTCTTGTCGGGCACAGCATGGGCGCTCTTCTTGCCCTTCACCTTGCCGCGAAGTATGAAGGTCAGGTTGATTCGCTTGTTCTGGCCGCCCCGGCCATAAAGCTGTTTTCCCTGCTTTCTCCCGGTCGTCCGCTCTATTGTCTGGCCTCACTGCTTGCAAGAGTGAAAAAAAAATGGGATCTGAAAACAGCATGCAACGATCAACAGCTCGCCGTAAGTACAGGCCGATATCCCTGGGTTCCCACCGATGCCATTCTCTCATTTTTTCTTCTGATAGAAAAAACAATAACAGAGCTTGATCAGGTGAAGGTTCCGGTGCTCATCCTGCATAACCGGAGGGAAACCACCGTGTTGCCTGAAAGCGCAACCATGATATACAACACAATAGCTACAGGCGCCACGAACAAGGCAATTGTATGGCTTGAACATTCAGAACATCAGATGTTCTGCGACAGTGAGAGGGAACTTGCTGTCAGGGCAATAGCAGATTTTATCGATCGTCGGGTTTCAGCATGAGCGCTCACGACAGCGTGTTTTGAACTCGGTTACGAACAGTTATATTCTTTTTTTATTAATATTTGCAAAAGAATATGATTATCAGTAAACAGCGTTTTTTCTGCTTATTTATTTCACTTCTCGCCATTATCGTAGCCGGCAGTCCACTTCCGGCAATCGCACAAACCATCAGGGACAATCCTGATACCGGCAACAGCGACCGAGGCCTCTATCTTGATGAACTTGCTGTCGGAACAGGGTATATCCGGAGTTCTTTTCAACATGGCGCAGAAGATCTTTCCGGTTATCCCGTCTTTGTGCGCCTTGGATTTTCACTCAACTCACTGGCTGGCATCAGGAGCGGTCACAAATCCCTTCAGTTGATCCTGGAGCCGTTTATTAACCCGATATCGGCAGAAACTGACGGCGTGGAAGCAGGTTGCGGCATCGGTTTACGCTACCTTCATGAACTTTCCCGTCCCCTTGACATCTATATAGAAGGAAACATCGCCCCCATGTATCTCGGAATCGAAACCACGGAGCAGGGAGAAGCCGGGTTCAATTTTCTCAGTCAGGCAGGAGCGGGACTTCGGTACAGGATAACGAAAAACAATGCCATATTCGGGGGCTACCGTTTCCGGCATATCTCTCATGCCGGCATCATGGACCGATCCAATGACGGCATCAACTCCCATGCGTTTGTTATCGGCATTTCCTGGTTATACTGACGAGCACCCGTGTAAACTGCTGTACAACAAGACAGCTGCATTTTTCATCCTTGCCGGACCCCCGTTTATCCTGCGCGGAGGCTTCTCATTCCGGATGAGGGATGTTCCGGATAATTAATCCGGAAC
>JAAXUM010000311.1 GCA_013336025.1 Chlorobiaceae bacterium | reverse complement strand
CTGTCGGCGGCGCTGATGCACTGAAAGGCTGATCGCACTCTTTTTTCATTGGAACCGACAGTAGTTCAAAAGCGCCCTTTCCGGGCGCTTTTTTTTTGAATGAAAGAGTCTGAAGTGGAAGAGATGAGGGTGAACCCTGTGCAGGAAATGGTTTTTATTTTATAAGTTTAAGGGAAGCATGGGGTTCTCCTGTTTTTTTTTATCAATGTTTTGACCTTTAATTGGCGGCATGAAGATTTACAAGTTTGGTGGAAGTTCACTGGGTTCGGCTGCAAGGATACGAAAGGTTGCAGCAATCATCGCTGGTGCATGCGATGAAGGTCCGCTGGTTGTAGTGGTTTCGGCAATGCACAGGTGTACCGATATGCTTCTTGAATCAGCAACTGCTGCTTGTTTTGGTGATGAACATTACCGTAAAACGCTTGATGGTTTTGGTGATTTGCATAAGCATGTCGCCGCCGATCTTTTTGACGGTCAGGTTTACAGCGATGTTTCGTCAGCGATCAGCGCTGAACTTCTTGAGCTCAGCGATCTTCTTCATGGTGTTTTTTTACTCAGGGAGCTTTCCGAAAAAAGCACTGCGCTTATTCTCAGTTTCGGAGAGCGGCTGTCGGCCATGATTGTCAGTCGTTATCTCGGTAATGGCCATTATGTTGACGGACGGCATTTGATTGTTACTGATTCCAACCCTCTCTGTGCACGGGTTGATATGCAGGCAACCGAAGCGTGCATTAAAGCTGTATTTTCTTCCTTTACCGGTGTTCCTGTGGTTACCGGTTATATTGCCGCGGCACCTGACGGAACAGTGACCACT
The DNA here is from genome assembly GCA_013336025.1 of Chlorobiaceae bacterium. Lineage (GTDB taxonomy): Bacteria > Bacteroidota > Chlorobiia > Chlorobiales > Chlorobiaceae > Chlorobium. The sequence continues at coordinate 2,030 of JAAXUM010000311.1, read as the reverse complement.
CTTGGCAGAGGGGGATCTGATTATACGGCTTCGCTTGTCGGAGCATCGCTTTGTGCAAGCGAAATCGTAATATGGACCGATGTAGACGGTTTTTACAGTGCTGATCCGAAACGGGTGCGCGATGCCCGCGTTTTACCCTATATCAGCTATGCGGAGGCAATGGAGCTTTCTCATGCAGGGGCAAAAATTCTTCATCCTTTCTCCATTCAGCCTGCAATGAAAGCAAGCATTCCGGTGCTCATCCGTAACTCATTCAATCCGGATGCTCCTGGCACACGAATAGAAAGGGATGTGCTGCAGGAGACGAAGGGTCGATTGCCTGTAACGGGGTTGAGCTCAATCAACAAGGTTGTTCTGCTCAATCTTGCGGGAAGCGGCATGGTTGGTGTTCCCGGTATTGCTTCAAGACTGTTCAGTTGTCTGGCGCTGCACGGGATCAGTGTCATTTTTATCTCACAGGCATCTTCAGAGCAGTCTATCAGTCTTGCCATTAATCCTCTGCAGGCTGAAAAGGCTAAAAAAATTCTTGAGAAAGAGTTTCGTTCTGAAATCGAGTCGCGTCTTGTGGAGCCGCTCCTGATCAGAAGAAGTCTGGCGATGATTGCCGTGGTCGGAAACAATATGTCGGGGCATCCCGGAGTTTCCGCCCAGCTTTTCGAAACACTTGGCAAAAACGGGATCAATGTTATTGCTGTAGCCCAGGGTGCAAACGAGATGAATATCTCCCTGGTGATCGAGAGTCATGATGAAGACAAGGCATTGAACTGTATTCATGAGTCGTTTTTTCTTTCACAGCGAAAAGTACATGTTTTTCTTGCCGGAACAGGAACGATTGCAAAAAGCCTGTTGCAGCAGATCAGCGGGCATCGGATGAATCTCCGGGAGGAGAAGGATCTTGATGTCGTGGTCTCTGGTATTGCAAATACAAGAATGATTGCGCTCAATAATGAGGGTGTTGATCTGGAGTGCTGGCAGGAATCACTTCATCCGAGAACTGATGATGACGGTATTGATGGCTATATCCGGCTTTTGCAGGAAAGAAATCTGCACAACACTATTTTTGTTGACTGTACGGCCAGCGCAAAGGTTGCCGAACGCTACCCTCAACTGCTCAGAGCGAATATTTCTGTTGTTACTGCCAACAAGCTCGGTATGGCAGGCCCTGAAGCGCTTTATCGTGAAATTGTTGAAGCCGAGCGTGCAAGTAATGCGAGGTTTCTTTATGAAACCAATGTCGGCGCCGGCTTGCCAATCATCAATACGTTGAACGATCTGAAAAACAGCGGTGACAAGATTATCAGTATTGATGGTGTTCTTTCAGGAACGCTGAGTTTTATTTTTAACGAGTTGCGCCGTGGCGGAAGTTTCAGCGAGATTGTCGGAAGGGCGAAAATGGCCGGTTATACCGAGCCTGACCCGAGGGACGATCTTTCGGGTGCTGATTTTGCCCGCAAGTTTCTCATTCTTGGTCGTGAACTTGGGTTTACGCTTGAGTATTCCGATGTTGTCTGCGAAAGTCTTGTTCCTGAGGATTGCAGAGGTGAGATGTCTGCTGAGGAGTTTCTTGTGCGTTTGCGGTCGGTTGATGAGTATTATGCAGAAGAGATCAGGCGGGCAGGTCTTGAGCAGATGACTATTGCGTATGCAGGGGAGATCAGAAACGGTAAGGCGAGTATCGGAGTCAAGCGAGTGCCGCTCGGAAGTCCGATTGCCGGTCTGAGTGGTTCGGAGAATATGGTGGTGTTTACCACCGAGCGGTATCGGGCAACGCCTCTTGTCGTCAGGGGTCCGGGTGCCGGAGCCGAGGTGACTGCTGGCGGTGTTTTTGCCGATATTCTTCGCATTGCAAGCTATCTTGTTTAAGGAGAAAAAGCTATGCGTGCAGAGATTATCTCAATCGGTGACGAACTGCTTAAAGGACAGCGCGTCAATACAAATGCATCTTTTATTGCTTCAGCGCTTTCAGGCATCGGGATACCTGTTGTAAGGGTTGTTACCTGTGGTGATGCTGAAGATGATATCAAGACCGT
>JAAXUM010000310.1 GCA_013336025.1 Chlorobiaceae bacterium | reverse complement strand
CTTACCTGGGCAATGGCCGGCGTTGTGCTTGGAGGAAGACTTGGCTATATACTTTTTTACGGTCTGAACGGTTTTCTGGCTGACCCTCTGGGAACACTTCTGCCGTGGAGTTCATCAACAGGCGGATGCAGCTTTGCCGGGATAACCGGAATGTCGTACCATGGCGGAGTCATCGGTGTCGTTCTTGCCCTGTGGTTTTTCACAAAATCATCCGGAAAAGGATTTTTCGAAACCTTCGACCTCTTTATTCCCTCCCTTCCGCTTGGCTACATGTTCGGACGACTTGGTAACTTTATTAACGGAGAGTTGTACGGTCGGGTTACAGAGGCATCGATCGGCATGTATTTTCCGCTTGCTCCAACCCATGAACTTCGTCATCCATCACAACTCTATGAAGCGTTTTTTGAAGGGGTTGTCCTTTTTATCCTTCTCTGGACAATCCGGAAAAAATCACCATGGCAGGGATCTCTTTCCGGCATCTATCTGTTCGGCTATGGGTTTGTTCGTTTTTTTATCGAGTACTTCCGTGAACCCGATGCCCACCTCGGATTTATCTTTCTGAACTTTTCCATGGGTCAGATCCTCTGTTTTGTGATGATGATTGCAGGAATAATCACGCTGTTGGTCACCAGAAAGCTTTCAGGGAGAAAGGAGCACATTCTCGCCGATACCAAAGCATCGTTTTCTGGCAACAAGCATAACAACAAGCGATGAAACTGCCGTTGAGCCGACAAGCATAAGCATAACGACAATCTGATAGCGAATTGCCAGAAGAGGATCAACTCCGGCAAGAATCTGTCCGGACATCATGCCGGGAATGAAAACCAGCCCGACACCCATCATGGCATTGATAGAGGGAATCATACCGGCAGTAACCGCATTTTTAAAAATATCGGCACTTGCCTCACGGTAATCGGCGCCAAGTGAAAGTTTCATCTCCACAAGATCTTTTCCCTGGCGCATCTCTTTGAAAAGCCGTTCAAGGGCAATGGCAAGTGCCGACATGGAGTTTCCGATAATCATCCCCCCGGCCGGAAGGAAGTATCGAGGCTCCCACCACGGAGAGCTGCCGATAACAAGTGCCGAAACAAAGAGAGCCGTAACAAAATAGCTCAACAGCATGGTTATAAAGGTTGGCAGCACATAGGGAATCTGCTTTTCCCTGACCCGTCCCTTTATGATAAAGATGGCAGAGATCACCATGAGAAGAAAAACCCCGATCGTCAGCCATTGGCTTTCGGACTGAAGAACAAACGTCAGTGCATAACCCATGAGAAAAAGCTGAGCAAAGGTTCGCAGTGTTCCGACAAAAATGTCCCTGCTCAAACCGAGATGCCAGACAAGCGATGCAACCTGGGCAACAAGCACAAAAACAAGGGCAAGCAGAAGCTGCCCGGTTGAAATCTCAATAACTCCCGTCATTTCTTCAGAACAAGATTTTTGTTTTCGAGCACACCGGTAAGCAGACGGGGATTCTCTACAGGAATGTCGCTATGCGTTACCGTTATGATGGTTTTACCCTCAAGACTGAGGCGCTGCATGAGCGAAAAAACCATTTCGGCACTTTCAGCATCAAGAGCCGAAGTCGGTTCATCAAGAAGCAGAAGATCCGGATCAAGCAGCATGGCCCGCATGAAGGCAAGCCGCTGCTGCTGCCCGGTGGAGAGCTTCAGTGCCGACTGATCAAGTGAAAGGCCGCCGAGGTAAAACGCCTCAAGCATGCGTTGAAGTTTATTGGTATCCGGAAGGGATGCTGACGCATTTATGGCAAAGGTAAAGGGAAGAAGCAGATTCTCGCGAATTGTTCCGTCTGCCATACGTGGAATCTGCGCAACATAACAGAGAGAACGACGAAGCTGCGCAGGAGCGATTGCCGTGACGGAAATACCCCTGTAAAGAATCGTACCGCTCTGCGGTTCGTTCAGGCGGACAATGAGGCGAAGGAGCGTTGATTTTCCGGAACCCGACATCCCTTTTACAAGAATAAAGTCACCCTCCTGCACGGTCAGCCTTAACTGATCGAAAACCGAAAGAGATGATCCCGGCCAGGAAAAAGAAAGATCGTTGATTTCAAGCAAAGGAATCATGCCGCAGACTTGCTTCTGTGATGAAATATCCGTTTATTTTTTCAGTTGGGGTAAAATAGCAAAACACCTCCATCAACCAATCCACACTCTTTCATGCAGATACCTGAAGAACACCTCGGCTCGTTTTATCTTGGCGCTGAATACGACCTCTCAACAGGTAAGCTTATTGATCACCCCGTTCATTTTGACGCAAGGGATCTCACTACCCATGCCGTTTGTGTTGGCATGACCGGAAGCGGAAAAACCGGACTCTGCATCGGCCTGCTTGAAGAAGCGGCAATCGACAAAATACCGACACTGCTTATTGATCCTAAAGGAGACATGACAAACCTTCTGTTGCAGTTTCCTGATCTGCTCCCTGAAAATTTTCTGCCGTGGATCAATGAAGATGACGCACGGCGAAAAGGTAAAAGTGTTGAAGAACTTGCAGCATCAACAGCGGAGCTTTGGAAAAACGGTCTTGCCGACTGGGGAATCGGTCCTGAAAGAATCCGCATGTTAAAGGAATCGGCTGATTTTACCATCTATACCCCGGGATCGGATGCCGGTGTGCCGGTCAATATTTTAGGCAGTCTTCAGGCTCCGGGAATGGATTTTGACGAAAATGCCGAATCCATCAGGGAACGTATCAACGGAACAGTTGCCGCCCTGCTCGGACTGGCCGGCATAAATGCCGACCCGGTTCGCAGCCGTGAAGCCATCCTTCTTGCCGGCATTTTCGAGTACTTCTGGAGAAAAAACGAAAACCTTGACCTTGCCGGACTTATCG
>JAAXUM010000309.1 GCA_013336025.1 Chlorobiaceae bacterium | reverse complement strand
GTACAAAGCGTCACAAGGGAAGCAATAGTTAACTTTCTTTTCATAAAACTCTCCATTTGGTTGGTTGGTTGGTTTAAGGCATTGATGTTGATTACTGCTATAAGACACAAGAACAAAAAACCTTGGCTTCCTTATGAGGTATAGCCGAAAATTGCGTGGCCTCCTGCGGCATAGACACGTTGATTGCAGATGCAGGTATTCGTTTAATGCTTGCCTGCTTCAAAAGGCAAACCCCATATGATAACAATCGTTAACATTGAGGTCAGGAAACAACGCAGCGTAAAACGCCATCGATAAACATTGTTATCAAATAATCATGCCCATGCGAAGCACCTGACTGCAGTAACAATTACTAACAGCGTCCTGCAAAAAGCGGGCTTGTATATGATGTTAAATACGGGAAAAACGGGATCTATATTACTATATAAGCGTAATGTTATATAGCGGGACCGACAAAACAATCACTTGATCAACATGACAAAAAATCCCTCAGGAGGCAGTAAAGACAACGAATGCTGCTGCCCTAATGATGCTCCGGTTCACCTGGAAAAGGTATCACCTTACAGTGGCGAAGATCAAAACAACCCTCTCCGGAGAAAACTGAGAGACAAAAACCGATGAAACGTGAAAGCGGGCCAAAATAAGTCGTTCCTGTAGATGCTACATCGTAGATCATAAGTCAGAAACTTCAGGAGAACCTGAGCTGGTTCCGGACTTCGTTATCATGTTGATTACTTGCAGTCAGTGGGTTGAAGCTGTGGCTAATAATATTCCCTGCTTCACTGCTGCTACTCGACCCTATCAGAACTATTTTAACAAAAACTTTTCGAATATCCAAATCCCCGAACTCATATTTATTCTCATTCTAAAGAAGAACGGGAACTTTTCAATAAAAAAAACATTCTCCACTCCCCTATTGGAACGTGATGCTGGATATAATGCTTATTATATACGTCATCAATAAAGAGTGATCGTTAAAAATTGACTGCCGGCGCTTCTTCGGGTTCACCTGTAAGTTGACGATACCTTCTGCAGGAGCATTTGCATCCACCGCTCGCGCAGGCTTTTTTGTACAGGGCTATGGCTTCATCAAGGTTTTTCGGCACCCCTCGTCCCTGTTCATACATCTCCCCGAGATTGAACATCGCGTCTCCATATCCCTGATCAGCCGCTATCCTGAACCATTTTACCGCTTCGGTGTCGTTCTGCTCGACACCTGCGCCGATTTCATAATACACTCCCAGTTTGTTCTGTGCGATGGCATCACCCCTGTTAGCCTCGGACAAAGTCATCTGAACACGACGCTCATCCCCTCTTGCAGTTCCCGAATACATCATCAGGAACAAGATCGGTACGAGTATTTTTTTTATCATGGTTCTCTGGTTTTGCATCTCGCTTTGAAATACGAATTCATCCGTTAAAATCGGGAAAAGAGACATTCATCTTGGAACAATTATAATAATAAAGGGACGGCCGATAATGGCAAAATGGCAAAGAGGCGACCTCATCTTTTTTGATGAGACCGCCTCTTGGTATCGAATTACCATGCAGAACCCGATCTCAGAATGCCTGCGTCAATCCGAGAGTAAATGAGCGTCCCTGTCCTGCAAGCGCCTCAAACGGCACCAGACGTTTATTGGCAAGGTTCCCGTCGTAGTTTATCCCGCCAAGCGGCAGATAATAGAACCTGTCGAAGAGGTTCGCGATGCCCAGATCGATCCTGAGGTTTTTCCATTGGTATGCTGTTCGAAGATTGACGATGCCATATCCGAATGTCGTCGGCTCTTTGCGAACGGGATCGACTTCAGTTTTTCCGTCAACGAGTTCAAATTCAACAGCATTGGTCCATCCTGCGATTTTCTGCTCCAACGAAAATTTACCGTTCAAAGGCATCATATGGTAAAGTTTATTTCCGGTATCGATATTGCGGCCGTTTACATAACCAAGAGTCGCATTCAACTGCCCATGTCCGAAACTATCGTTTTCCCAGAGACCGACTTTTCCTGACACATCAATGCCGAAAAGCCTGGCATCGTGATTGGCAAACTGCAGCGTGTTGCCTTTCGAACTGGCGTTTATTATATCCACATCGATGTAATCATTGACATAGGTATAATATGGCGATACCTTAAGTTCCCAGCGCTTCCGATCCTTGTCGTGCCAATTGGCGGTGAGGCTAAGCGTATTGGCGACTTCAGGCTTGAGATTCAGGTTTCCAACATAGCCATTGCCGTCGCCGACCCAGTTGACCATGCCTGCGCACATAAAGAAGGTTGACCAGGCGTAGCGCTCGTAGAGGCTTGGAGAATGGGTTTTGCGGGCATAACCAAACTCATAGGCCGCTTCAGATGACGGCTCGTATTTCGCCAGGGCCGTAATGTCCAGATTATCGTCGGTGCGGGCATGATCCTTCGCGTTGAAGGCCGTCGCATCGCGCAGGTAATTCGTGGTCATCATCCCTGATCCGTTCGAATTGTTATAGCCATGGACATCTCCGGCATCCATCTGCACAAGCTCTCCGCGCACACCGAGCACGGTGGTCACCTTCTGGCTCAATTTGGATTCCAGTTCGGCATAAAGGCTGTACCGGTCACGACGACCATCATTGATATTGATGAAGCTGTCGGGAGACATCGACATGCTGCCGGCAACCGGTGGCCACCAGTCGTTGAGAGTAAAGCGATGGTATTCGTTGCCGATACGAAGGCGGGTACTGTCCGAAAGCCTGATATCGGTTTTCAACGCATAACCGAGATTGATGCCCCGCGTTTCCATCGGCATATACTTCATGCCGGTCTGAACGGCAGGAATAGCCAGTTTATCCACACCGGAATCCATCTTGTGCCAGGTGTTCTCCCA
>JAAXUM010000308.1 GCA_013336025.1 Chlorobiaceae bacterium | reverse complement strand
CCGCACCGCTCATCTTTTCGTTCATATTGCAGCCTTAGGGGAGCATCTCCAACTTATTATCCCGAACAATCAGCCGCATGAACCAACCCATGCTTATGACTCATTACCTGCTTGAGGATTAACCTGTAATCAGGTTTTTTGGTCAGGTTTCGTTCAGTACCCCCCTGTCATTCGAATACAAACACCGAGATGTCGGACAACAATCGACTTGAGGAGAGTGAAAAGCCAGATTCGTATTTTAAAAGGCACCATCCTTCAGGTCAGATTTTAGTCTATCAGGCCGGGCAACCCTTGCCAAAACAAGTTCACAACCGGTACTTGAAAAAAGTGCCTTAATTCAGTGAATACTTTTTATTTTTTGTCACCAAAGATCGATAAACGATAGTCTCCTTATTGACAATGACTTTCAGATGAATAAACTCTCTGTGAAAGGATTGAAGTGGCTGAAGGGATTTCACCTCATTGCTGTTGCCTGCTGGGTTGGAGGCGCTGTTTCCCTGCTTTCGCTGTACTTTCTGAAAGATAGTGTTTCTGACGGAAACGTTCTCTACGGCATGAACCAGAGTATCCACCATGTCGATATGTCGATCGTAGTCGTTCCTGGAGCTATCGGAAGCCTTTTAACGGGTCTGGTTTACTCCCTGTTCAGTAACTGGGGATTTTTCAGGCACAATTGGCTCACCTTCAAATGGATCGTGACATCAATTGCGATTGTGTTCGGGACTTTTTTCCTCGGGCCGTGGGAAACCGCCATGATGGACATCTCAGGCAAAATCGGTTTGGCATCGCTACAGAATCCGGATTACCTCTACAATCAGCAGATGAACCTTATTTTCGGCACCCTTCAGGTCATGGTGCTGATCATCACCATATTTGTATCAATCTTCAAACCGTGGAAATCAAGCAAATAAGTTGCTGAAGAATATGAAGTGCGACTTCAGGAAAAAAAGGATTTTCAGCAAGCTCTTAATCATTTACCCGAACTGGTTGCGACCATCAAGGTTTGTTTGATTGGCGGCCCGGTTCCTGTTCTCATTTCCTCTTCGTTCAAGGGGCTTCAATTGTTCCTTATCATGCGCTTGACAGACAGCACCCGTCTTGAAATACAATGCAGAGGACAAAAAAAAGCGATGAAGGCGCTCTCACGGGAGAGAGAGCTTTCATCGCATGAAAAAAAACGCTGAACAGAAAAGGCAATTCAGGCCGCTATCCTACGCATAGACCTTGTTGTAGTTTTCGATGGCATGCAGGATACTCTGACGGGCAACTGCTGCATTCAGAAAATCCTCGACAAGCACGGTTTTGTGCTCAAGAGCCTTGTACTCTTCAAAAAAGTGCTTGAGTTCCGAGTTGAAATGCGGGGAAAGCTGATCGATGTCGTGAATGTTGCTCATACTCATATCGTCTTCAGCAACAGCAATAATCTTGTCGTCGCCCTCGCCGTGATCGATCATGCTCATTACGCCGATAACCCGCGCACGCACAATACACATTGGTACAATCTGGCACTGGGAGACCACAACAATATCAAGAGGGTCATGATCATCACCCAGAGTTTTAGGGATAAAGCCGTAGTTTGCCGGATAAAACACCGAAGAAAACAGCACCCGGTCAAGCTTCAGCATACCGGTTTTTTTATCAAGCTCATACTTGGTCTTGCTGCCGCTTGAAATCTCAATAATAGCGTTGACAATATTCGGCTGATCTTCTCCAATCTCAACGTGATGCCATGGATTAAAATTCATAGTAAAGGATACCTGTGAATGGGTTATAAAAAAACATGTGCAATTATATCATTTTTTTTTAAACGGCGGCAGAGAAAAGAAAACATTTTCAACGTTTCGACAAACCGGAAAAATAGTCGCGCGTTTCAGCCGCAACAACCGGACTGAGAACAATCAGAGAAACGAGATTCGGCAGGGCCATAAGACCATTTGCTATATCGGCAAACGTCCAGACAACCTGAAGCGAGGCGACAGAACCCACCATGACGGCAGCAACCCATGCCCATCGGTAAGGCATGATAAGGTTTTTTCCAAACAGGTACTCAACTGCTTTTTCACCGTAATAAGACCAGCCGAGTATGGTTGAAAATACAAAGGTAAGAAGACCGAAAGTCAGCACAGCGGTGCCGATATAGGGAACCTCGGAAAAAGCCGCACTGGTGAGTTCGGCTCCCTTGAGCCCGCTTTGCCACATGCCGGAATTCACCACAACAATACCTGTTGCCGCACAGACCACAACAGTATCCCAGAAAGTGCCGGTAGAAGAAACCAGAGCCTGACGAACAGGATGGCTTGTCTGTGCCGCTGCCGCAACGATCGGGGCGCTGCCAAGGCCGGATTCATTTGAAAACAGGCCACGGGCAATACCAAAACGCATTGCCTCTTTAACACCGGCACCGGCAAACCCTCCGATAGCTGCCTGCCCGGTAAATGCAGAAGAGATAATAAGCTGTATGGTATCACCAAGAGTCTCATTTCTCAGTACAAGCAGAGCGATACAACCTGCTACATAGAAAAACGCCATCAGTGGCACAAGGTATTCGCATACTTTGGCAATCGATGTGATTCCTCCGATAATAACCACTGCGGTAAACACGGTAATAACAGATCCGGTTATCCATGGCGAGATATTGAAGTTTGTCTGAACCATGGCGGCAATTGAATTTGCCTGAACCATGTTGCCTATGCCGAACGCAGCTATGGAGGTAAACACTGCAAACAGAACAGCAAGCCACTTCATGTTCATGGCTTTTTCCAGCACATACATCGGCCCTCCGCTAACGGTTCCATCTTCTTTGATGACTCTGTATTTAACCGAGAGCACCGCTTCGGCATATTTGGTAGCAATACCGAATACCCCG